>JBEVLJ010000180.1:0-6316 GCA_040509195.1 Acidimicrobiia bacterium | reverse complement strand
TCGAGCTCCAACCTCGACCCCAGGGAGAACCTCATGCGCTTCTTGCTTCGCATCGCGATCCTCGGCCTCGCGGCGTTCGGCGCCAAGTCGCTGTACGACCTGCTGGCCCCGCGCAAAGACCAGTTCCGCTCCGCGGCCGACGGCTTGTACGACCGCACCACCACCGCGGCGCGCGAAGTCGGGTCGAAGGTGTCGGGAGCCGCTCAGAACGTCGCGTCGTCGGCGCAGACCAACGCGGCCGAAGTGAAGGACACCGTGCGCGCGCAGGCCGACGAAGTTGCGGCTGCTGCGAAGGAGGCCGTCGACGAGTCGACGAAGGAGCTCGACGCGACGGTCTCGTGACGCGTCAGGCGGAGTCAACGTCCCGGTCATCGGCATCGCCACCGGCCAGCCAGCGGTAGCCGAGCCCGAAGTGGTTGACGATCAACATGGGTTGGTCGCCTTGATCGCCGAGCTTCTTGCGTAGTTGGGCGACGAACACGCGAGTCGACGTTGCCGTGAGCGGTGTGTCACCGCCGAGCGCGCTCGCGAGTTGCGCATGCGTGACGAGCCCGCCGTCGCGCTCGAGCAGCACTTCGAGCAAGCGCAGCTCCGTGGGCGTGAGATGAACCGGTTCGTCGCCGCGCGTGACCACACGCCGATCGAGATCGATGGTGAGGTCGCGCACGCGGTGTGCCGGACGCGGACCGTTGTCGGCCGGTCGGCGTCGCAGCGCGGCGCGGATGCGCGCGAGCAGCTCCTCGGTGTCGAACGGCTTCTCCACGTAGTCGTCGGCGCCGAGATCGAGCGCCGCCACCTTGTCCGCGCGGTCCGATCGCACGGTGAGCACGATCACCGGCACGTCGGTGTGCGCGCGGAGCCGCTCGAGCGCGGTGAGCCCGTCGATGCCGGGAAGTCCCAGGTCGAGGAGGAACAGCTCGGGCGGTGACGTGCGGGTGAGATGCACGGCTTCTTCGCCGGTGCCGACGGGCACGACGTCGTAGTCGTGTGCTGCCAGGATGGTGCTGAGCGTCTCGCGCAGTGCGATGTCGTCCTCGACGACCATGATGCTCATTTGCCGGGCCTCATGTGCCAGATCTCATGTGCCGGACCTCATGTGTTGGTTCCTACCACGTCGTCGGCTCGGGGAGCGCTGTGACCGGCCAGCACGACGACGAACGTGGCGCCGCCGCCAGGGGTTTCGACGACCGAGGCCTCGCCGTCGAGCGCGGTGCTGAACGCGGCGACGAGGGCGAGGCCGATGCCCGAGCCCGATCGACCAGTGCCGGCGGTGCGTTCCGCTTGCACGAACTCTTCGAACACCCGCGTCCGGTCGGCGACCGCGACGCCGGGCCCGTGGTCGATCACCCGGATGCGGCATCCCTCGTCGGGAGCGGTGTCGACCGCCACCGTGACCGCGCTGCCGCGGGGCGCGTGGTGCAGCGCGTTCTCCACGAGGCTGAGCAGGATCACCTCGGTCATCTGTGGATCGATGTTCGCGATGACCACGTCGCCGTCGACGATCACGCGCAAGCCGAGGTGCTCGGCGAGATGGTGCAGGCGGTGGGCCGACGCGCGCGCGAGCTCGACGAGGTCGGTGGGTTCGCGCGCCACGACGAGTCGTCCGGATCGCACGCGGCTCAACTCGAGCACCTTCGTGACGAGCAGGTCGAGGCGGTCGGTCTCGTCTGCGGCGAGCGCGAGCAACTGGTCGCGGCGCTCCGGAGGAAGTGTTGGGTCGCGCACCGCGGTGGTGGCGGCGCGAATGGAGGCGAGTGGCGTGCGCAAGCTGTGGGTCATCGCAGAGAGGAATGCCGCACGGCTCTCGTTGGTCGCCGCGTCGACACGCGCTTCGAACGCCTCACGTTCGTGCGCTTCGGCGCGTCGCCGCAACGTGTTGACGCGCGACACGGTGAACGCCGATGCGCTCGCCGCGATCGCGAACGACGTGAGGACCACGACCTCGTCGACGTTGAGGATCTTGAACGACCCCGGCGGGTCGACGAACCAGTAGCTCATGCCGAGGTACGACAGCACCGCACCGACCGCGGCCGGAACCGATCCCAGCAGCGCGACGAGCACGATGACGGTGACGTACGTGAGCGACGCGACGATCGAGTCGGCGCCGGTCCAGCGCAGCACGGCGGTGAGCGTGCCGACCGCCGCCGCGGCCAACAGGGATCGGACGATCGTGGAGCGCTGCACCTGCAGGGATCGTAGGTGGGTTGCGTCGTGCCAAGCGTGGCCTGGCGCGAGACGTCGGACCCGGTGTCAGACGGTGCCGGCCCAGTCGGCGACCTGCGACCACGACCACACCAGGGTGCGGCCGACGCGCCCCACGGGCGGCGGGAAGCCGAGGCGGTGGATCCGGAGATCGAGGACGCTGCGGGCGTTCTTCATCCCGAGCCGTTCGGCGATCTCGCGGGCGTCGATGATCTCGCCTCCGAGGTCGTCGAGCCGGATCGTCGCGTCGACCGGCGCGTCCACCACGCCTTGCACGTCCACCACTGCGTGACCCCTTCCGCCGGTGTCGCTTGGATGACGAGTACCTGACGGAAGGTAGGAGCGTCGAGTTGCCGATCCGTCACATCCATGTCACCGAAATGAGACGAGCTGCCGCCTGTGCAATGACGTGATTGTCAGAAACTCGTTGGGATTGACGCCATTCATCGGTCACCGGGAGGCTGTTCACATTGCCGACATACGAACGACGTGTTGCCGAGACGATTTCTGCTTACTTTCGGCCGGTCGTCGGGTCGGCTGACCCGCCCGAGAGGAGCAGCAATGAAGCTCGTGGTGGCCATCATCAAGCCACATCAAGTCGAAGCCGTGACGAACGCACTGGATGCGTTGGGGGTGTCGGGCGTGACGCTCACCGACGTCCGCGGACACGGACGCCAACGCGGTCACACCGAGGTGTACCGCGGCAGTGAGTACAAGGTCGACTTCATCCCGAAGGTGCGGGTCGACGTGCTGGTGCAGGAGACGCTCACGGCGCAGGTCGTGCAGACGATCGCGACCGAGGCGAAGACCGGCAAGATCGGTGACGGCAAGCTCTGGGTGGTCTCGGTCGACGAGGCCATGCGCATCCGCACGGGTGAGACCGGCGAGGACGCGCTCTAGCTCCATCGTTCGTCAAACCACCACTTCGTCACGAGAACGCGCGGGCCGAACGCCTGCGCGGTCTCGCGCGTGGGTCGACTTCGGCGGACCTCCTGAAGTGCTCACACTCCCGTCAGCAACACGTCACCCAAGCGACCCGTGGCCGTCACGGTGGACACACCGTTCAGCAACCGGCCAGGTTGAGCCTGTGCGACATGAACTCAACATTGCTCCTCCGACTCAAGGAACCCGAGCGGCGACGGTTCTTCGCCGCCCACCTGGCTGCCAAGCTGATCGGTGTCACGCTCGTGATGGCGTTCATCTACGGCTTCACGTGGTACTTCAGCACTCACGCCAGTGCGATGGTGCCTCACCAAGCAGCGATCAAGGCTGCCGACGTGATCAGCCCCATCAACACGATGTGGGTGCTCATCACTGCCTTCCTGGTGTTCTTCATGCAGGCGGGCTTCATGATGTTGGAAGGCGGCTTCGCGAGAACTCGTGAGGTCTCCAACATCATGATCGAGTGCATCGTCGACACGGGCCTCTGCGGCCTGTTGTTCTACGCCTTCGGGTTCGCCTTCATGTTCGGTCGAGGCAACGGCTGGATCGGCTACCACTACTTCTTCCTGCAGGACGTTCCTCACACCTACAACTACGGCGGCCTGTTGGAGACGGGCGTCGCGTTCCAAGCGTTCTTCCTGTTCCAGTTCGCGTTCGCCGACACGGCGAGCACGATCGTGTCGGGCTCGATGGTCGGGCGCACGGCGTTCAAGGGCGACCTGCTCTACAGCCTCGTCGTGAGTGGTTTCATCTACCCGATCTTCGGTCACTGGGTGTGGGGCCCGAACGGCTGGCTCGCCACCATGGACACGCCGTTCCGCGACTTCGCCGGCTCGACGGTGGTGCACACCGTCGGTGGCATCCTGGCCCTGATGGGCGCCTGGGCACTGGGACCTCGTCTCGGTCGGAAGTTCAAGCGAGACGGCGGGGGTATGCCACCAGGCCACAACATGACGCTCGCCGCACTCGGCGCAGTGATCCTGTGGTTCGGTTGGTACGGGTTCAACCCCGGCAGCACGTTGTCGGCCATGGACTTCGAAGGCATCGGTCGCATCGCGACGAACACCACGCTCGCAGCCTGTGCCGGTGCGCTCGTGGCAGTGGCCTGGGTCTATCCCAAGCTGCGGAAGTTCGACGTCGGCATCAGCATCAACGGACTGCTGGCCGGTCTGGTGGCCATCACCTGTCCGTGTTACTGGGTGTCGCCCACTGGATCGATCTTCATCGGCCTCATCGCCGGTGTGATCATGATCCTCGCCGTCGAGTTCGTCGAGTGGATCCGAGTCGACGACCCCTGCGGTGCAGTGGCGGTGCACGGCATCTGCGGGATCTGGGGCACGTTGAGCCTCGGCCTGTTCGCCGTCGGGAGCTATGGAGATGTGAAGGGCATCCTCTATGGCGGCAACGCCAACCAGCTCATCGCCCAGATCAAGGGCAGCGCAACGATCACGGCGTGCACGTTCGCCGCAGGTTTCATCCTCTTCTTCGGTCTGAAGAAGCTGAAGCTGCTGCGAGTGTCGGAGGAGGGCGAGATCGAAGGTCTCGACATCCACGACCACGGTGCACCGGCGTACCACCCCGAGTACGCCTACATGGGCTACTCGCCGATCCCGTCGGCACACGCCGCTGCCGCCGGTCCGCCTCCGGGGGCTGTGCCGATCACGTCGGAGGACGGCTAGGCCTCTCACCCTCGGTCATCGACCGAGCGTTCCCTCGGTCGTGCACGATCGAGGCCCGGTGGAACGACGCAGGGGGCGCCTTCGGGCGCCCCCTGCTCGCGTCGTGAGCGACACTGGACCATGACCGACGACCTGACGCTCCGGGCCCACGCGCTCGAAGTGCTGCGGCGCAATCGACGTGACGGCTACACGGTTCCCGCGCTCGGCCTGTACCCGTACCAGTGGTGTTGGGACACGGGGCCGATCGCGCTCGGGTGGGCGGCGGCGAGCGACTGGGAGCAGGCATGGACGGAGATCGACAGCCTGTGCTCCGCGCAATGGGAGAACGGCTTCGTCCCACACATCGTGTTCTGGCAGGAGTGTGACGACTACTTCCCAGGACCTGAGGTGTGGGACGCGCACCGTCGCGACGGCTCGTCGCCGGCGACGACCGGACTCACCCAACCGCCGTTGCCCGTGAGTGCCGCAGCCACGCTGCTGCGCACCGATCCCGACCGCGAGCGCGCGCGGGAGAGGATCACGCGCCTGTGGCCGCGGCTCGTCGCGTGGCTCGAGTGGATCGGCCGCGCGCGCCGAGGTCCGCACGGGGCGGCGGTCATCGTGCATCCGTGGGAGTCGGGCATGGACAACTCGCCGGCGTGGGACGAGCCGCTGGCGTCGACGCCGCAGTCGACGAGCGAGCACCTCGACCGGCGCGACGTGCAGACGGTGGCAGCCGCGCAACGACCGAGCACCGTCGAGTACCGCCACTACCTCGGCATCGTGGCCGCGTTGCGCGATGCGGGTTGGGACACCGAGCGGCAGCCCGACGACAGCCCGTTCGTGGTCGAAGACCCCGGCTTCACCGCCATCGCGGCGCGCGCGGCCGACGACCTGGCGACGATCGCGTCGGCGCTCGGGGAACCCGACGCGCGGTTCCTCGCCCTGGCGACGACGTGGCGCGTGGGGCTGGAGTCTCTGTGGGACGACGAGCTGCGTTGGTACCGCGCCCACGACGTGCGCGCGTCTCGCGCGATTGGGCCGCGCACCGCGGGCGGCCTCCTCGCGTCGTGGGCCGACGCCGATTCGCAGCGCAGTGCTGAGATGGCCGCGTGCGTGGACTCGTGGCGTGGTGAGGTGCCGTTCGCGGTGCCCACGACCGATCCCAGCGCGGCGGGGTTCGATCCGGTCCGCTACTGGCGAGGCCCGGCGTGGGTGCTCGTCAACTGGATGATTGCCGACGGCGAGCGGCGCGCGGGACGATCCGAGCGCGCCGATGCGTTGCGGGCGCTCACCCGTACGCTCGTCGAGCGCCACGGATTCTGCGAGTACTTCGACCCGCGCGATGGCAAGGGGATCGGTGGGGTTGGCTTCTCCTGGTCGGCGGCACTCACGCTCGCTTGGCTCACCGACTCCGACTGAGCCGCTGACGACGAGGTGGTCGCTCGCTCGGATTTTGCGTGGGTGCGCCGGGCTTCAGACGCCGGAGTCGAGCTCGCTCGGGTCGGCGGGGG
>JBEVLJ010000179.1:0-7156 GCA_040509195.1 Acidimicrobiia bacterium | reverse complement strand
AGGATCTGACGCTCCCGCTCGTCGAGCGGCGCGAGCAGCTTCTCGATCTCCTCGGGCAACAACGCGGTGGCGGCACGCTCGAACGGCGACTCGGCCGAGCGGTCCTCAACGATGTCGCCGAGCTCGGCGTCGCCGTCTTCGCGCAATGGCTCCGACAGCGAGAGCGGTTCGGCTGCGAAGCGCAGCGCTTCGGTGACCTTGTCCTCCGGCATCTCCACCTCGACCGACAGCTCGGCGAGCGTGGCCGGACGGCCGTACTTGAGCTCGAGGCGCGAGCGGGCCTTCTGCAGCCGGGTGAGCGTGTCGCCGGCATGCACGGGGAGGCGGATGGTGCGACCGGTGTTGGCAATGCCACGCGTGATGGCCTGACGGATCCACCAGGTGGCGTAGGTGGAGAACTTGAAGCCCTTGCGCCAGTCGAACTTCTCGACGGCGTGCATGAGGCCGAGGTTGCCCTCCTGGATCAGGTCGAGGAGCGGCAGGCCCGACGCCTGGTACTTCTTGGCGATCGACACCACGAGGCGCAGGTTCGACTGCACGAACGTGCGCTGAGCTTCGTCGCCGACGCGAGTGGTGCGGCGCAGCTCACGCTTCTTCGTGGGTGAGAGCGCGCTGCCGCCTTCGAGCATCTCGGCGCGGGCCGCGGTGCCGAACTCGATCTGTTGGGCGAGACGAACCTCGTCGTCTTTCGTGAGGAGTGGGTACTGGCCGATGTCGGTGAGATAGAGGCGGACGAGGTCTTCCTCGTCGCGCTCGACACGCTCCTTCGCCACTCGGAATCCTTCTCTCGTGAGCAGACGATCACGTGCTGCTCGCCGTTGTGCCGGATCGAGAACCGGAGAGCCGTGGGGAGCTCGGCTGGCCGCTCGCCTGTAACGATACCGGTCCAGTCAAGTGGGTCACCACGGTCGCTCTGATCGCGCCGTGCGAGGGTCCGATCGAACCGCGTCAGGCGCTCGCACCCGCGTTCGTGCTCATGTTCGCGTCGGCGACGACGCGGCGAATGACATGCATGTAGGGCGCGTCGGCAACCGTCGACGCCTCACTGAGCCACTGCTGCCAGGCACCGACGAGTGCGTGGGTGAGCATGGTGTCATGGTTGATCAGCTCGGCGACGTCGGCATCACGCACGCGCGTGAACGCGTCGACCACCACGGCATCGTCGACGACGACATCGTCGGCGACCGAGACGTCGTGCAGCAACGGGATCACGAGCTCCCACTGCGTGGCGCGCCACGCGTGTGCCCGCGCGCGGCCGACAAGCGCGAGCCGCGCGGCGAGGTCGTCGGTGGTCGCGACGGCGCGTCCGAGTGCGTCGGCAGTGGCCATCTCGATCGAGCGCGAGGCACGCGCGCGGCGCGCCCACTCCGCGATGCCGACCTGCGTGCGGCCCACGCGGGCGGTCACCCGGGCCAGCGGTTGGTGATCGGGAGTCGGCGGTCCTTGCCGAACGCCTTGGGCGACACCCGCACCCCTGGCGGTGCCTGGCGACGCTTGTACTCGTTGAGGTCGATGAGGTGCGCGATGCGGCGCACGGTGTCGCCGTCGAAGCCGCGCTCGATCAGCTCCGACACCGAGAGATCGTCTTCCACATAGCCCTCGACGATCGGATCGAGCTCCGCGTAGTCGGGCAGGGAGTCGGAGTCTTTCTGGTCGGGCCGCAGCTCCGCGCTCGGTGGCTTCTCGATGACTGCGTCGGGGATCAGCGCGCGGCCAGCCCGTTCGTTGCGATCACGCGCCAGCGCGTACACGAGCATCTTGGGCACGTCTTTGATCACCGCGAACGCGCCGGTCATGTCGGCCCCGTAGAGCGTGGCGTAGCCGGTGGCCATCTCGCTCTTGTTCCCCGCGGTGAGCACGAGCCCACCGAGCTTGTTGCTGAGCGCCATGAGGATCGTGCCACGGATGCGCGCCTGCAGGTTCTCTTCGGCCAGGCCCGGCTCGCGTCCGGCGAACGGCTCGGCGAGCATGTCGAGGAACGCGGTGTGCGCGGGTTCGATCGGCACCGTGAACGTGCGGATCCCGAGGTTGGCGGCGAGCGCGTCGGCGTCGGTGACACTGCCTTCGCTCGAGTAGCGCGAAGGCATGAGCACACCGGTCACGTGGTCGGCGCCGAGCGCGTCGGACGCAATGGTCGCGACGAGCGAGGAGTCGATCCCGCCGGAGATCGCGACGATCACGTCGTCAACGCCGTTCTTCTGCACGTAGTCGCGCGTGCCGAGCACCAGTGCCTCGTACACCTCGTGCACGGGATCGAGGAGCGGCTCCACCCGGAGCGAGGTCGCCGCTTCACCGAGGCGGGGTTCGCTCACCGCGATCGACTCGAGTCGCGCCGCGCGCGCACGTCCGCGCGGGTCGAGCAGGCGGCGACGGAACGCGGAGCGCACGTCGAGATCGACGATCAGCAGATCCTCGGTGAACTGCTTCGCTCTCGCGATGAGATGGCCGCCCTCGTCGAACATCATCGACGCGCCGTCGAACACCAACTCGTCTTGGCCGCCGACGAGGTTGGCGTAGAGCACCGGCACCGACGCATCGGCGGCGCGGGTGGCGAGCATGGTCTCGCGCTCACGCAGACGGCCGGCGTAGTACGGCGACGCGTTCACGTTCACCACGAGCTCGGCACCACCGGCGGCCTGGGTGAGGATCGGGCCGGTGGGGCTCCACGCGTCTTCGCAGATCGTGATGGCCACGCGAACACCACCCACCACGAACAGCGGTCCGTCGCCCATCGACGGCGTGAAGTAGCGCTGCTCGTCGAACACCGCGTAGTTGGGCAGCAGCTTCTTGCGGTACACACCGAGCACTCGGCCGTTCGCGCACAACGCCGCAGAGTTGTAGAGGTCGCCGCCGTCTTCGGGAAACCCGATCACGGCCGCCGCGCGGCCGGTGCGCGCCGCGATCTTGTCGAGCACCTCTGCGCACTGCGCGACGAACGACGGGCGGAGCAGGAGATCCTCGGGCGGATATCCGGTGAGCGCGAGCTCGGGAAATGCGACGAGGTCGCAGCCCGCGGCTTCCGCGCGGTCGTACGCGTCGAGGATGCGCGCCGCATTGCCGTCGAGGTCGCCGACCACGAGATCGAGCTGAGCGGCCGCGACACGGAGCCGTGGCATCCCGCCAGGATACGCGACACTGCCTGCATGCCTCGCGCTGCTGCGTCGCCCGTCGTCTCGACCGACGTGGCGGCCGCCATCGCCCAGGCACCCGACCCCCGCCTCGCGACCACGGTGGTCGATCGTTTGATCGAAGCTCATCCCGCGCTGCGTGACGAGCTCGCGGCGAACTCCACGCTGCGCGACGGCGTGATCGCATTGGCGTGCGCGTCACGCAGTCTGTCGTCGGCGTTCATCGCCGACCCGTCGATGCTCGACCCGCTGCGTGATGCCATCGAGTTCGTGCCCGAGCGCGGCCCGCAGGAGTACGCGACCTCGTGGAACGCCGTGGCCGGCGACGCGACCGCCTTGCGCAAGTGGAAGCGACGCGAGCTGCTCCGCATCGCGGCGCGCGACCTGCTCGGGTTCGCCGATCTCGCCACGGTGGGCCGTGAGCTCGCCGCACTCGGCGGCGAGACGCTCGACGCCGCCTTGCGCTTCACGTCGGCCGACGCCGATGTGGCGATCGTCGGCATGGGCAAGCTCGGTGGCCGCGAGCTCAACTACTCGAGCGACGTCGACGTGCTCTTCGTGCACGACGGCAACACCGAGGAGGCCGAGCGCGCCGCACGCGAGGTGCTCGCCACGATGAGCGAGCCGTCGGCAGACGGCATCGTGTTCCGCACCGACGCCAACTTGCGCCCGGAAGGACGATCGGGCCCGCTCACCCGCACCGTCGAGAGCTACGTCGCGTATTACGAGCATTGGGGCCGCACGTGGGAGTTCCAGGCATTGTTGAAGGGCCGCGCCGTCGCGGGAAACCACGCGCTCGGCGCGCGGCTCACGGACGCGACTCGACGATTCGTGTGGCCCGACGCGCTGGACCCCGACGCGGTGCGCGAGATCCGCGCGATGAAGGAACGTGCTGAGGCGGTCACCATGAGTCGCGGCCTCAGCGAACGCGAGCTCAAACGTGGGCGAGGCGGGATCCGCGACATCGAGTTCGCGGTGCAACTGCTCCAACTCGTGCACGGACGTCACGACGAGAGCGTGCGCAGCCCCACCACGCTCGACGCGCTCGCGGCACTCGCAGCCGGCGGATACATCGACATCGACGACGCCACCAACCTCGACGCCGCCTACCAGTTCCTGCGCACCGTCGAGCATCGCATCCAGTTGTTCGACGAGACCCAGACGCACACCGTGCCGTCGGACGACGCGACCCGTACACGCCTGGCGCGCGTGCTCGGCTACCGCGGATCACCACAACGCGACGAGCTCGCGGCGTTCGACGCTGATCAACGTGCGCATCAGCAGACCGTGCGCGCGATTCACGAGCGCTTGTTCTTCGCGCCACTCCTCGAAGCGCTCGCGGGCGTCGGGGATCTCGCGCCCGCCGCCGTCGAGGAGCGGCTCACCGCGTTCGGCTTCACCGACCTCGCGCGCACGCGCGCCGCAGTGCGCGAGCTCGCGGGTGGGCTCACGCGACGGTCGAAGTTGCTGCAGCAATTGATGCCGCTGATCCTCGAGTGGCTGTCGACCTCGCCCGATCCCGACCTCGGCCTCTTGCAGTTGCGGCTCATCGCCGAAGGTCCGGCCCGATCGGCATCACTCGCGGTCACGTTCCGCGACGCGCCGGGCATCGCGGAACGCGCGTGTCGCTTGCTCGGATCGAGTCGCGTGGTCGGCGAAGCGTTGCGTCGCCATCCCGAGTTCGTCGAAGACCTCGGCGACGACGACGAGCTGCACACCGAGAAGTCGCGTGCCGCGTTCACCGCCGCGGCGATGGAGACACTCGAGTGGCGCGCCGATCCGCTCGACCGTCGAGAAGGGCTTCGTCGGTTCAAGCGACGCGAGCTGCTCCGCATCGCGAGCCGCGATCTCCTCGGGTTCGCGCCGACGTCGGAAGTCGGGCGGGAGCTCACCTCGCTCGCGGAGGCTGCGCTCGAAGGTGCGCTCGACGGCCTCGCGTCGCCGGTGCCCTTCGCGGTCATCGGCATGGGCCGACTCGGCGGCGGCGAGTTGTCGTATGCCTCCGACATCGACGTGGTGTTCGTGTACGACGGCGACACCGACGCCGACTTCGACGCGGCGGAGCGCGTCGCCACCCAACTCGTCGCCGAGATCGGCGAGACCACGTCGGAAGGCCAGACGTTCCGCATCGACGCGCGGCTTCGACCCGAGGGGAGCCAAGGGCCACTTGCCCGCTCGCTCGCCGGGTACGAGCGCTACTACGACCGGTGGGGACTCACGTGGGAGCGCCAAGCGTTGGTGAAGGCGCGGTTCGTCGCCGGCGATCCCGAGCTCGGTCAGAGGTTCTGCGACCTCGCGACGCGGGTGGTGTACGACACGCCGTTCACCGAAGGTGACGCCCGTGAGGTGCGCCGTTCGAAAGCTCGCGTCGAACGCGAGCGCATCCCGCCGGGGGAAGACCACGAGTTCCACTTGAAGCTCGGTCGTGGCACGCTCACCGACGTGGAGTTCTGCGTGCAACTGCTCCAGCTCCAGCACGGCGGCGTGAACCGCGACCTGCGCGTCTCCGGCACGATCAACGCCCTCCACGCCGTGCACGACGCAAGCCTGATCACGGCCGACGAACTCGCCGCGTTGGTCGACACGTACGAGTTCTGTGCTCGCGCGCGCAACGCGCTCTACCTGAACACCGGCCGCCAACACGACGGGTTGCCGAGCGATGGCATCGAGAGCGAGCGCCTCGGGCGACTGCTCGGGTATGTGCACGAGCCGCAGGCAACGCTGCGCGACACCTACCGCCGCGTGACCCGTCGCGCTCGACGCGTCGTGGAGCACGTGTTCTTCGAGACGCCCTGACGGGCTGCATGAAGATCCGACGCGATCAGTAGTGCCAGGGGAAGCGCGACCAGTCCGGTTCGCGCTTCTCGAGGAACGAGTCGCGCCCTTCGACGGCTTCGTCGGTCATGTACGCGAGACGCGTTGCTTCGCCGGCGAACACCTGCTGGCCGACGAGGCCGTCGTCGACGAGGTTCAAGGCGAACTTCACCATGCGTTGCGCCGTCGGGCTCTTGCCGTTGATCCGCTCCGCCCACTTGAGTGCCGTTCGCTCGAGCTCTTCGTGGGGAACGACGAGGTTCACCATGCCCATGCGGTGCGCGGCGTCGGCGTCGTACTCGTCGCCGAGGAAGAAGATCTCCCGCGCGAACTTCTGGCCGACCTGGCGTGCCAGGTACGCCGAACCGAACCCGCCGTCGAAGCTCGCGACGTCGGTGTCGGTCTGCTTGAACCGCGCGTGCTCGCGGCTCGCAATGGTGAGATCGCTCACCACGTGCAGGCTGTGGCCACCGCCGGCTGCCCATCCCGGCACGACGCAGATCACGACCTTCGGCATGAACCTGATGAGCCGCTGCACCTCGAGGATGTGGAGCCGACCGGTCTTCGCCGGATCGATCGTCGCCGCGGTGTCGCCCTCCGCGTAGCGGTAGCCGTCTTTGCCGCGGATGCGTTGATCGCCCCCCGAGCAGAACGCCCACCCACCGTCTCGCGGCGACGGACCGTTGCCAGTGAGCAGCACGCACCCCACGTCGCTCGACTGACGCGCATGGTCGAGCACGCGGTACAGCTCGTCGACCGTCGCAGGGCGGAACGCGTTGCGCACCTCGGGTCGGTCGAACGCGACCCGCACCGTTCCGGGTACCACGGAGCGGTGGTACGTGATGTCGTGCAGATCGAAGCCCTCCACTGGTTCCCAGGCATCCGCTTCGAACAACGCTGAGACGCTCATGTCACCTCACTCCTGCAACGATGGACTCCTGCAACGATGGCGAGCATCGCACGTCAGCCGCGCCCGAGGATGCGGTCGACCCGGATCTCGACGACCACGCGGTCGGCGCGCTCGGAGGGCCGGCTGTACCGAGCGGCGTACCGGTCGACGGCCTCGGACACGGCTGCCGGATCGGAGGTGACGCTCACCGCGCCCTCCAACGTGAGCCAGCGCCCGCCGTCGACCTGACTCACGGCGGCGCGGCCGCCGCGTGCCGCGTTCTTCGCCTTCACCGACGAGCCGAAGGTGATCACGCGCACCCGTC
>JBEVLJ010000178.1:0-8126 GCA_040509195.1 Acidimicrobiia bacterium | reverse complement strand
TGGGTGCACTCCCAGACGGTCCCGGACCGCGACGACTGCTCGCTGCCTGACGGCGGGGGGCCGGCGGGCCTCTCGTGGCCGCGGCGCCCATCTGCGCGAGGTAGACCTGGGCGTGTCGATCCTGCGTCGATGGTCAGTTGGCTTCGAGCCGGACGACAGTGTGTGACGTCGGGATACTCTCCCCACCTCCTCCCCGCGAACGAACGGAGCAACGACGATGGATCACCGACACCTCGGCCGCACCGGGCTGCGCGTGAGCCCGCTGTGCCTCGGCACCATGAACTTCGGCACGCAGGACGGCGCGCAGACCACCGAGGCCGACGGCCACCGGATCATGGATCGCGCGCTCGAGCTCGGCATCAACTTCTTCGACACCGCCAACCTGTACGGCGGCGGTACCACCGAGGAGATCATGGGCCGATGGTTCGCCCAGGGCAACGACCGCCGCGAGAAGACAGTGCTGGCGACCAAGGTGTTCGCCCCTTGGAGCTCGTGGCCCAACATGGGCCGGCTCTCAGCGCTGCACATCCGACAGGCGTGCGAGGACAGCCTCCGACGTCTCCAGACCGACCACATCGACCTGTACCAGATGCACCACGTCGATCGTGACACGCCGTGGGAGGAGATCTGGCAGGCGATGGACCTCCTCGTGCAGCAGGGCAAGGTGCTCTACGTCGGGTCCAGCAACTTCGCGGGCTGGCACGTCGTCAAGGCCAACGAGGTGGCGAAGCGGCGCGGCTCACTCGGGCTGGTCTCGGAGCAGAGCCTCTACAACCTGAACGCGCGCACGGTAGAGCTCGAGGTGCTCCCCGCGTGTCGCGACTACGGCGTCGGCGTGATGCCGTGGAGCCCACTCGGCGGCGGACTGCTGGGTGGCGCGCTGCGCAAGGTCACTGAAGGACGTCGCGGCGCGGACCGCATCCAGCAGCGCGTCGAAGAGCAGCGCTCCACGCTCGAGGCGTGGGAGAAGCTCTGCGCGGAGATGGGTGAGCAGCCCGCCGACGTGGCGTTGGCTTGGCTGTTGGCAAACCCCGCGGTGACCGCACCCATCATCGGGCCACGGACGATGGAGCAGCTCGACGGACCGATGCGCTCGCTCGACATCACCCTCGACCAGGACGTGCTCGACCAGCTCGACGTGCTCTTCCCGGGGCCGGGCGGCGAGGCACCCGAGGCGTACGCCTGGTGACGTTCGCCTCGCGAACGGCCATTGCCCGTACTCTCTCTCGATGCCGTACTTCAGGAGTGGCGACGACGCATCGCTGTACTACGACGACCAGGGGGATGGCGCGGTCGTGCTGCTCCTCCACGGCTTCGTGGGTGACGTGAACATCGATTGGATCCGTTCGGGAATCCTCGACCGATTGCTCGACGAGGGTTACCGGACGATCGCCTACGACGCGCGCGGCCACGGGCTCTCCGACAAGCCACACGATCCCAGCGCCTACGCCGGCGACATCCTCTCGGGTGATGCATCGGCGCTGCTCGACACGCTCGAGATCGAGCGCTGCTTCGTCATCGGCTTCTCCCTGGGCGCCCAGACCGCTCTCCGGCTCTCGACGCTCGACGCTCGTGTCCGCGCCGTCGTAGCGCTGGGACTGGGTGAGACGATCCTCGCACGCGTCGGCCCGTCGACCGACGAGGGCGCGGCGGTCTGGAGCCTTGCCGCGGCAATGCGCGCCGACGACCCCGACACCATCACGCCGCCCGGTCTGCGCCACTACCGCGAGATGGCGGACGCCATCCGGGCCGACAGGCAGGCGCTCGCAGCGCTGATGGACGCGCCCCGAATCCCGGTGGTGGAGTTTCTGGACGAGGTGAAGGTGCCCGTGCTGTTCGTGACCGGCTCCGACGATCCCGCCGGTGCGCCGAACCCACTCGCGGCGCGTCTCGAGGACGCCTTGGCGGTCACGACGGCCGGCGACCACGCTGGAGTGCGCGCGCAAGCAGCCGCGCACGAAGCGATCGTGGAGTTCCTCGACGCGCATGCGTGAACCCCGGCTCGCGAATTGCGAGCGAGCGTCTCTGCGGCGGCCTGCGCGACTCCGACCCGCACTGAACAGCCTGGGACGGCCCGGGAGAGCGACGAGCGCCACGCTGGACGCGACACCGCAGGTCAAGAGCACGAAACCCCCTGCGATGCAGGGGGTTTCGGTGGAGCGGACGACGGGATTCGAACCCGCGACCCTCACCTTGGCAAGGTGATGCTCTACCAGCTGAGCCACGTCCGCGTGAGGCGACGAGGATAGCGCAGCCCGTCGAGACGACCCGCCTCAGACGCCGGTGGAACCGAAGCCGAAGGTGTCGCGCACCGTGGCGTCGAGTTCGTCGACCTCCACCCAGTCGACCGCTTCCACCTTCTGCACCACGAGCTGCGCGATGCGATCGGCGCGCTCCACGGTGAACGGCTCGATCGGATCAGTGTTGACCAGGGGCACCTTGATCTCTCCGCGGTACAGGGCATCGATGAGCCCGGGGCCGTTGAGGACCGTGACGCCGTGTTTCAGCGCGAGCCCCGAACGTGGGAGCACGAATCCGCCATAGCCGGGTGGGATGGCAATCGAGATGCCGGTGGGCACGAGCACGCGTCCACCGCCGGGCGCGATGATCGCGCCTTCGCGCGCGTGGAGGTCGACACCCGCGTCGTGCTCGTGTTGGTGCTCCGGAAGCGGGAGATCGGGATCGAGACGCACGACGCGGATCTGCATCGTGCGAACCTACGCGAAGTCGCTGGCCAGCTCGATGCGTTGCTCGTCGTTGAGTTCGGTGGTGGCGCGGTACTCGGCGTGATCGACCACGAGGCGCATCGGGCCCGCCGACGCGTCGGCGAACCCGGCTTGCTGTTCCGCGGTGAAGCGGAACTTGAGGTAGTGCACGGTGGCGGCGACGGTGTCGCGCGTCAATCGCTCCTCGTCTTCCGGCACGGCCTTGACGAGCGACCCATCGGGCAGTTCGAAGTGGAGGTGGTGCTGCACGTCGACGAGCTTCGGGAGCCACTCGCGCAGCAGCTCGTCACTCGTGAGCTCGATGAACAACGTGCCCGAGAGCTCGCCGTCACCAGGGATCAACTCGTTGTAGGTGGCGACCTCACTCGCAATCGCCTCGTCGGTGAGCATGCGTTCGGCGCGCGCCATCTCCTGCACCTGGAAGCGCATCGTGTCGGTGTTCTCGAACACGATCGTGAGGAGCTCGCCGAGCGCGATCCGACGCCGACGCTTCATCGCGATCACATGCGCGCGGAACTCAGGACGTTCACGTTCGTACGCGCGATGGTCGACGATGTCGTCGACGGTGAGCTTCCTCATGCGATCTCCGTGTGCCGTCGTGGCGAGCAACCAGTGCCGAGACCGATCGACCCCGGGACCGAAAGCCCCGGGGTCGATGCAATCACCGCGAGTGGGGGTTCAGCTGACCTGCTCGAGCCCCTGCGTGAAGCGACCCGCGTGGCTCTTCTCGGCGCGGGCCAGCGTTTCGAGCCACTCCGCGATCTCCTCGAGGTTCTCGTCGCGCGCGGTGCGTGCGAAGCCGGGGTACATCTCGGAGTACTCGTAGGTCTCGCCCTCGATCGCCGACTTGAGGTTGTCGGTGGTGGCACCCACCGCGACGCCCGTCACCGGGTCGCCGACTTCGGCGAGGAAGTCGAAGTGGCCGAACGCGTGGCCGGTCTCACCCTCGGCGACCGAGCGGAAGAGCGCCGCCACGTCGGGGTAGCCCTCGACGTCGGCCTTCTGCGCGAAGTAGAGGTAGCGCCGGTTGGCCTGGCTCTCCCCTGCGAATGCGGCCTTGAGGTTCTCGTGGGTCTGCGTACCGTTCAGGTCGGGCATGGTTGACGCCTCTCTTGGTTGCTGGATGTCGGACTCGGAAGGTTCGGAAGGTTCAGTCAGCTCGCGGCCGCGGCGCACGAGTCGCACACACCGCGGAACACCACTTCGACCGCGTCGACGGTGAACTCGCGGCGGTAGCGGCTCGGCACCCGGAGGTCGCCGACGTCGACGAGCACGTCGCGCACGGTGCCGCAACGCGTGCAGACGAGGTGTTGGTGCGGGTGCTCGACGTTCGGATCGACCCGGATGCTGCCGGTGCCGAGGTCGAGCAACTCGACCTCACTCATCGCCTCGAGGTCGTGCACGGTTTGGTACACGGTTTTGCGCGAGATCGTGGGCATCTCGGCACGCGCCGCGTCGTACAACGAGTCGACCGTGGGGTGGGTGTCGACGCCGTGCAGCAAGCGGAAGATGGCTTGGCGCTGCGGCGTGACGCGAAGTCCCCGATCACGGAACTTCGTGGTGAGCTCGTCGGACGACTTCACGTCGATCAGCTTATCAACATTAGTTGTCAACAGACAACGGGCCGCGAACAGCGCTCCGAATCTCGCCGACACCACCGATAGATTCCCCCCGAATGACCGCCACCGACGACGTTCGGATCCGCACCGCGCCGTCGTCGCGCGCCGGAGCCGCGGCTGGGGAGTACTGGCCGGTCGCGGTGTTGGCATTCGTGGCGATCGCCATCTCGGTCACCGTCCACCACTTCGTGTTCCCCGCGTACTCGTGGAACCGCGACGAAGTCGTGTACCTCTGGCAGGTGCAGGGCCTGGCCGAGGGCAAGACCCTCACCAGCGGCGGCGGCACTCCCCTCTTCTTCCAGCCGTGGCTGAGCGGCATCACCGGCGGTCAGTTCTTCTCGCAGTACACGCTCGGTTGGCCGCTCGTGCTGCTGGTCGGGCACTGGCTCGGCGCGACTGCGTCGGCGTTGGCCTTCGCCACCGCGCTGGCCGTCGTCGGCACCTACGCCTTCGCCCGCGAGGTCACACGCGATCGCTGGATCGCACTCGTCGCGGCCTCCGTGCTCGTGGTGTCGCCCGTCGTGGTGGTGCAGAGCGGCATGTACCTGTCATACCTGTTCTCGCTTGGGCTCGGCGCGTTGTTCGGTGCGTCGCTGCTCGCAGGGTTGCGACTCCGGAAGTGGTGGCTGCTCGTCACCGCCGGCGCGTTGGTGGGTTGGCTGTTCATGACGCGCCCGTTCGACGGCGTGCTGTGGGCGGTGGCCCTGCTCGCCTACGTGGTGTTCGCGCACTGGCGCGAGAAGGCGCGCCTGTTCCGCGCGCTCGCATGGACCGCGCTGGGCTTCCTGCCGCTGCTCATCGCGACCATCGCGTACAACAAGCACATCACCGGCAGCTTCACGGAGTTCCCGATCACTGCGGCCGATCCGCGCGACACCTTCGGTTTCGGCACCAAGGGCTTCGGGACGCGTTGGCCGAGCGAGAACTTCACCATCGGGCGCGGGGTGCGCGGCGTGGCGCGCAACGCGTGGGATCTGCCACCGTTCCTCACCGGCAGCTACGTGGGCGTGGTGCTCGTCGCGGTTGGGCTGTGGTTGCGCCGGCGCGAACGCAGCACGTTCGCGTTGCTCGCAGTCGCGGTGATCTTCCCGCTCGGCTACTTCTTCTTCTGGGGCATCTGGCTGTCGTCGACGTTCGCGCACGTGTCGGGACCGATCTACTACGTGCCGGTCTTCCTGCCGGCGTCGGTGCTCATCGCGACCACGTTGTGCGCGGCGTGGAAGCGGAACCGGTGGCTCGCGGTCGGTGTGGTCGCGCTCGTCGTGGTCGCCACTGCGCCATTCATGGTGAACCGCATCGACGTGAACCACGGGATCAGCGAAGCGCAGGTGCCGTGGCGCGAAGCCACCGCGAAGTTCCACGGGCGCGCGTTGGTGATCGTCGACCGATCCGGCCCCTACCTGCTGCAGCTCAACCCGTTCTCGGAGAACACACCCGATCTCGACGGCCGCATCCTCTACGCCACCGATCAGGGCACCGACAACTTCCAACTCCTCGAGCGTCACCCCGATCGCACGCCGTACTTCGAGGCCACCAACCTCACGCCGTACGAGACGCTCACCGACTACACGCTGCCGGTGCCCACCATCACCGTCACACCCATTCGCGTCGAACGGGCGCCAACGTTGACCGTGCGTGCCACGGTCACGGCCACGACCGACGATCCCGTGGTGGCGGCAACGTTGCGCGCCGGGTCGGTCGTGAGTCAACAAGTGCTGAGCACGACCGCACGCAAGGGCGACACCTTCACCGCCGAGTGGCACGTCGCGGCGCCCGGAGCGATCGGCGCACCGGCCGGCACCGTCGTGCTCGATCACACCGCAACGAGCTTCCTCGTCGACGCGGGAAGCGGCACGGATGCTGGTGCCACGGGCGCACGACCGAGCGAACAGTGGCGATTCGCGGAACGCATCGTCGGCGCTGATGCCGAAGTGCTCACGCCTGGACGCGGCTACACGTTCACGACACGCGACGGCGTGTTCGGGCCGCGTCGCAGCACTGCGCTCACGATGTTGTCGGTGCAGATCCTCCCGACACCTTGATCCGTTCGCGCCACCACCCCAACAGCACGTCGGCGCCGAGCAGCGTGATCGCAAGCCATCCGAGCTCCGGCACGTCGAACAGTGCGCCCAGTGCGAGTGCCACGGGCGCTCCTGCGCTCAACACGATGCGACCGCGACTCGTCGCGGCGCCGAGTGCGGTGCCGGCGGCGACGAGCACACCGATCCACCACCGCGACACGACCGCCGCACCAACACCGGCCGCGATCGTGAGCGCCACCGTGGTGCCGAGTGGGAGCGCACCGCCGCGGGCGTCCGCGGGCGCCTCGTAGCCGGGTGCATCATCGAGCGACGTCCGCGCCTCGTCGGCGCGTGCACGGCGCCGCCGCCAGGTGAATCCCACGATGACCAGGCACGCAAGGATCGCAACGATCGACACCGCGATGCCGATCCACACCACACGCTGCGGCGTCCACTGCAGCGAGATGGCGAGCGTGCCGGGCTCGCCCGGGTGGATCAGCCAACCGTTGGCGTAGCCGTTCACCATCGTGGACGAGCCCAACGCCTTGCCGTTCACGGTGGCTTCCCACCCGTCGCTCTGGCTCTGACCCAACACCAACCAGAACGGCTTCCCGTCGGTCTTCACCGACAGGTCGTACGACACGCGCCCCGCGCTTTCGACCCGCAGCTGCGCGCCCGACTCGTCGAGCGGTGTGCCCAGCACCTGCACCGGTGCTGGTGCTCCGGTGGCGTCCGACGAGAGGACCATGCGGTCGACGTCGATCCCGGTGGTGTAGCCGTCGGTCGTGGTGATCTGGTTCCTGCCCGCGTCGAGCGAGACCGACGGCACGCACGACTCGAGGTCGAGCCCAGTCGTGGCGTTCGCCACCGCGCCGGTGATCCGCACGGGCACCGCCGCGCCGTTCACCATGACCAGGTCGCTGCGACACGCCGACGGCACCTCGATCGGCGTCGATGCCACGGGCACCCCGGGCAGGCTCGCCTCGACCACCGCCACCGGCAGCCCGGCGTCGGCGAGGCCATGACCGTTCGGATCCGGCGGCGCGACCACGGCGTCGATGACGAGGCGCACGTCGCGCGCGACGAACGGATCGAAGCGGATCGTCGCGGTCGCACGCGTGCCGTCGGCCGACGGGGTCCCGGGGTCGACGGTCATCGAGCGCACCGGCACACCGTCCGCTTCGAGGTGCACCTGCGTCGGGATGGAGTGGAGACCGTTGAGTGCGTAGGTGAGGTCGAGGTGATCAATGGTGGTTGCGGTCGGCATCGCGACGTCGACCCACTGACCAACCGGGTTGCCCTGATCGGCGACCCACGCGGTCGACGGGTCGTGGTCGAACGCGCTCGACGCGCGTGCGCCGGCGTCACCACGCAGGTGACTGCTCGACGAGTACACGGTGCTGGCGGCGCCGGCACCCGCACCCTCGGCACCGGCCGCGGTCGTGCCCAACGCCGCGTCGATCACGGGATCGGGCGCGTTGGCGTCGACCCGGGCGGTGCCCGTGAGCCCGAACGCGCGCGAGTCGGGCAGCACCACCTGCCGCATCAGTGCGAGCTCCTCACTCGGACGTTGCGCCGGGTCGTAACGCAACCGCGACAACACCACGTCGAGGCGATGTCCCGAGAGCTCTGCACCTGCTCGCGTCGTGATGTCGATCGGCAGGCGCACCGTGTCGGTGACTGCCGCGTTGCCGAACGAGATCTCCGAGAAGCCGACCCCGTTCCGCGGCGCGCCCTGCGGTGCTTCCAACGAGTCGATG
>JBEVLJ010000177.1:0-2708 GCA_040509195.1 Acidimicrobiia bacterium | reverse complement strand
GGGATCACCCTGCCGCCGGAGTGGAGCACGTTCTTCCGCGCGCTGATCGTGCTCGAAGGCACCTTGATGTTCATCGCGCCCGACTACTCCGTGATCGATGCGGCGGAGTCGATCGCCGGTCAGTGGGCGCGGGGTCAGGTCACGCCCGGGTCGGTGCAACACGCAGTGCGCGACGAGCTGATGCGCACGGTGCCGATGTTGCGTCGTCTGCCGCGTCACATCGATCGGGCGTTCACCACCCTCGAACGCGACGGCTTGCGCGTCAGGGTCTCGCACTTCGCCGATGATCACGACGAGCAGGTCGTCACCAAGCTCGTCAACCGATTCGTGCTCGCGTTCCTCGCCGGCACGATCGGCCTGCTGTCGGTCGGCCTCGTCGCGATCGAAGGCGGCCCCGCGTTCAGCGGCGACACTTCGCTGTTGCGCGTGCTGGGCTACTTCGGCTTGTTCTGCGCGACGGTGCTTGCGATGCGGGTGATCGTCGCGGTGTTGAGGGACGGTACGAATTGACGTGATCGCGGTCTCACACTGGGCCGAAGTGGGGCCTGATCTGCGGTGATGCCAGGGCGTGTCGTCCCGGTGCCGCACAGGCCGACTCCGATAGCCTGAACGCCGTGCGCCGGAGCATCTTGATCGTCTCTGCGTCGATGGGCGCAGGCCACGACGGGGCAGCCAAAGAACTTCGGAAGCGTCTCGAAGCCTCTGGCCACCGAGTCGAGGTCATCGACTTCCTCGACGCGGTTGCGTTTCACATCGGCCCGGTGCTGCGTTGGTTCTACCAAGTGCAGCTGCGGCTCTTCCCGTGGAGCTACGAGCTCAGCTACAAGGCCGCGCCGCTCCTGCGTGGACCGACGGTGATGCTCGACACCTGGCTCACTCGTCGCAAGCTGCGCCACGCGATCAAGGAGTTCCGACCCGACGCGATCGTGTCCGTGTACCCGCTCGCGTCGCTTGTGCTCGGGCGCATGCGGAGGCGCAAGACCCTGCGCGTTCCCGTCGTCACCTACCTCACCGATTTCGCCGTCCACTCGCTGTGGGTGCACCCCGGGGTCGACGAGCACCTCGCCGTGAGCAGCTTGTCGGCCGAGGCCGCCACCGCGCGCGGTGGGCGCGATGCGCGAGCCCGTGGACCATTGGTGGGAGAACGATTCCGCGACGTCGTCGTCGACCGCGACGCCGTGCGCGGCGCACTCGGCCTCGACCCGCGCGACCGTGCGGTGCTCGTGGTCGCTGGATCGTGGGGCGTCGGCGACGTGGTGGCCACGGTCGAAGCGATCGGACGCACTGGCGAGTTCCACCCCATCACGGTGTGCGGTCGCGACGAGAAGCTGCGGTCCGATCTCGAAGCCGGTGGGTACGGCACCGTGATCGGCTGGACCGACGACATGCCCGCGCTGATGGCCGCGTCCGACGCGCTCGTCGAGAACGCCGGTGGCCTCACGTGCATGGAGGCCTTCGCCATCGGCCTGCCGGTGATCACGTTCCTGCCGATCGCCGGCCACGGCAAGGACAACGCCGAGATGATGTCGCGCGCCGGCGTCAACGGGTACGCGCGCGACGAAGCCGGTTTGCACGAGCTGTTGGCCAGCGTCACCGTTCCCGGTGCGGCGCGCGACCAGTTGATCCAGGCCGGTCACGACCTGTTCACCGGTGACCCGGCCGAAGAAGTCGCCGCGCTGGCCGGCACGAACGCGTCGATCGACCGGAAGGGACGCGTCGTCCCGTTGCGCACGCCGGCGCCGCGCAAGACGGCGTGGATCGCCGCGGCGACGGTCATCGTCCTCTACACCGGCCTCACGTTGGGCGCGCAGGCCGTGTCGGCACTCGGGGTGGGTGTCGCTCACCCACCGGCGGGGGAGGCGAACACCGCCTACCTCGGTGTCCGCCTCAATGAAGAGCAACTCGAGGACCGCGCGTTGCTGACCGAGTTGAAGGATCTCCACGTCACCGTCGTGGTCGACGCGATCGCGGCGCGCGATCACCACCAGCAACTCGAGGCGCTCGCGGCAGAGGGCATCGACATCGCCAACGGCGGATGGGGCAAAGGCACGTTCCTGCGTTGGAACCGCGCCCGGAACGACGTCGATCGTGCCGGCGACCTCATCTCGCATCAAGCGGGCGAACCCACTCGCGAGTTCGTGCCGAGCCGACGCGTCGACGCGTTCGACCAGTACTACGCCGGTCGCACGAAGCAGCGCTTGATCGTGCCGAACGACACCTTCGGCCCGAGCGACGTGCCCGCGAAGCTCCAGGCGCGCAAGGTGTACCTGCTCGACGGGCGCGGCGGCGACGTCGCTGCGATGCATGGCGCGCTCCAGGAGCTCGCGGAGCGCATCGACCGCGCTCGGGTGCACACCACCTCGCTCGGGGAGCTGCGCTGAACCGCAGCGTGCGTGCCGTGGGTGTGATCGGTGCGGCCACGTTGGGTGTGGTCGCCGTGCACGCGACCCCGGCGCTCGGCGGAGTGTCGCCCATCGGGGTGCGCCTCACCCCGAGGCTGGTCGGGATCGGCCGACGCGGCCACGTTGCGCTCACCTTCGATGACGGCCCCGACCCCGCGTCGACGCCCGCGATCCTCGGCGTGCTCGACGAACTGGGGTGGTCGGCCACGTTCTTCATGCTCGGCGAGATGGTGCGGCGGGCGCCGGGGCTGGCGCGCGACGTGGCCGACGCGGGTCACGAGATCGCGGTGCACGGCGACGTGCACG
>JBEVLJ010000176.1:0-5939 GCA_040509195.1 Acidimicrobiia bacterium | reverse complement strand
GCAGTGCGTGCACGCGCGCCACCAGCTCGCGCGAGCTGAACGGCTTGGTGAGGTAGTCGTCGGCTCCGACCGCGAGCCCGATGACCTTGTCGGTCTCCGAGTCGCGCGCGGTGAGCATGAGCACCGGCACCGGACGTGCGCGTTGGATCTCGCGGCACACCTCGAGGCCGTCGAGGCCCGGCAACATGAGGTCGAGCACGACCAGGTCGGGGTCGAGCCGTTGTGACAACTCCACGCCGGCTGGGCCGGTGGCGGCGATGTCGACGGCGAAGCCTTCGCTCCGCAAGCGGGTGGCGATCGCCTCGGCGATGGAGGCCTCGTCTTCCACCACGAGGATCGTGCGCGTGAGCACGGGCGCCGAACTCGACATGAAAGCAAAGGATAAGGAGCCGGTCTGGGCGTGTCCTGTCGAACCTGTGAAGATCCAGTGCAGATCGGCCGGTTCCGTGAAGTCAGGGGTCGATCCGCAGGCCGCGGCCGTTGGCGATCTGCACGCCGACCGTGTCGCCGATGTCGGGCGGCGGATGGTCGACTGGGATCGCCACGCGCAGCTCATCGGCGTCGCGATCATCCAGCCTCACCGTCACCAGATGGTGGTCGCGGCGGAACGTGCGAGTGACGACCACGCCGGTCGGTCCGTGTTCGCCGGGAGCAGACACGGTGAGGTCTTCAGGGCGGATCGCGACCAGCGGCCCACCGAACGCCGAGGTGACGTTCCAGCCGAGGAAGCGCGCCACAAACGCGTTGGAGGGGCGAGCCCACACGTCGATCGGGTCGCCGGCTTGCACGATGACGCCTCCGTGCATCACGAGCAGCCGATCCGCCAGCGCGAATGCCTCGTCGTGGTCGTGCGTGACGAACACCACGGAGATGTCGAGCGACGTGAACAGTGCGCGCAGCTCGCCCACGAGATGCTCGCGCCGTTCGCGGTCGAGCGCACCGAACGGCTCGTCGAGCATGAGAAGCCGCGGCTCGGGCGCCAACGCGCGCGCCAGCGCGACGCGTTGCTGCTCACCACCCGAGAGCTCCGCGACCCGCCGACGCTCGAACCCTGCCATCCCGACGCGCGCGAGCGCGACGCGAGCGCGTTGATCGACGACGGCGCGGGGATGGCGTTGCATGCGGAGACCGAAGCTGACGTTGGCGAGCACGTCACGGTGGGGAAACAACGTGTGGTCCTGGAACATCAGCCCGAAGCCACGTCGGTGCGGCGGCACGCGCGTGAGATCGTCGCCGTTCCACCGGACCACCCCGCGCGCGTCCGGCACGAGGCCCGCGATGGCGCGCAGCATCGTGCTCTTGCCTGATCCGCTCGGACCCAACACCGAGAGGATCTCGCCATCGGCGACCGAGAGATCGACGGCGCGCAGCGCGTCGACCCCGTCGTACGTGACCGAGACGTGCTCGAGCGTCAGCATCAGAAGCTGCCCACGTCGCCGACACGAAAGCGCTCGATCCCGAGCACGGCCAGCGCGGTGATCGCCATCAGGAGCACACTCGCTGCCATCGCCATGCCGAAGCTCAACGGGCCGGGCCGTCCGAGCAGGCGGAAGATCTCGACCGGCAACGTGGGGGTGTCGGGACGGACGATGAACAGCGTCGCACCGAACTCCCCGAGTGAGATCGCGAACGCGAAGCCGGCGGCCACGAGACCCGCGCGCGCCACGATCGGGAGGTCGACTTCGCGCCACACGCGCGCGGGTGACGCGCCGAGCATGGACGCGGCTTCCCGCAAGCGGGGGTCGATCGAGCGCAGCACCGGTGTCATCGTGCGGACGACGAACGGGATCGCGATGAGCGCCTGCGCGAGCGGCACAAGGATCCAGGACGTGCGGAGATCGAGTGGCGGTTCGTCGAGCGCGATGAGGAAGCCGAACCCAACGGTCACGGCGGAGACGCCGAGTGGCAGCGCGAGTGCGGCGTCGAGCGACCCACTGCGGTGACGCGCGAGCGCGAACGCACCGCAGCTGCCGACGACCACGGCGATGAACGTCGCGACCAATGCGTAGCGCACCGACGTTGCGACGGCGGTCCATGGCGATACGAACAACGCGTCGTCCTCGCCGAGGGAGCTGAGCGCTCGGTAGAACGCGAACCCGTAGCCGCCCGGCGGATGCAGCGAACGCTCGATCAACACGAGGATCGGCGTGCCCAGCACGATTGCCATCACCGCGAGGTTCACGGTCACCACGGCGCGCTCACGCGCAGTGCGGGGACGACGCGCGGTCTCGGCGGCGGCGCGGAGGCGCAGGCCCACGAGCTGTCGGCCTTCGAGGCGACTGGTCACGAACAGCAGCGCGAGCACGGCGACCATCTGCACGACGGTGAGCGCGGCTGCGACGTCGAGGTGCAGCAGCTGCGCGGTCTGGCGGTAGATCTCCGTCTCCAATGTGGCGAAGCGCGGGCCACCGAGGATCAGGATCACGCCGAACGACGTGAACGTGAACAGGAACACGATCGCCGACGCAGCTGCAATCGCGGGACGGAGCGCAGGGAGCGTGACCGCGCTGAACGCGCGCCAACGCGTCGCGCCGAGCATGCGCGCCGCTTCTTCCTGGTGTGGGTCGAGATGCGCCCAGAGGCCTCCCACGGTGCGCAGCACCACCGCGTAGTTGAAGAACACGTGTGCCAGCAGGATCGCCCACACCGTCTGGTCGAGCCCGAGTGCGCCGAGCGGACCGCCCGGTCCGAGCAGCGCGACGAACGCCGCGCCCACCACCACCGTCGGCAACACGAACGGCACCGTCACGAGCGCCCGCACCGCCGCGCGCCCGGGGAATCGGTACCGGCTCACGATCGCGGCGCCGGGCAATGCCACGATCAACGTGAGCACGGTCGACACCGTCGCCTGCCACACGGTGAACCACAGCACGTGGCGGGTCGATGGGTCGGCGAGCACGTCGCCGATGGGGGACAGGTCGAGGTGTCCCTCGGGGAAGAGCCCGCGTGCCACGATCGACACGACGGGATACACGAAGAACACGGCGAGGAAGGCGAGTGGCACCAGCGCGAGCAGCGCGCCCGCGCCCGATGAACGTGTGCTCGGTGTTCGGGAAGTCACCGCAGCACGGCGCGCGTCCACTGCTCGATCCACTGGTCGCGGTTCTTCTGGATGGTCGCGGGAGGCAACGTCAGCGGGTTCGGCGCGACCTCCGCGAACTTCTCGAACACGGGAGGCAGCTTCGTTCCGCTCACGACGGGGAACACGAACATCTGCAACGGGATGTCTTCCTGGAACTGCGACGACAGCATGAAGTCGACGAGCTGACGCGCGGCGGCCTGGTGCTTCGTGCCGGCAAGCACGCCGGCGAATTCCACTTGTTGGAAACACGAGTCGAGCATCGTGCCGACGGGCGACGCCTTCGGCTGCGGCTTCGAGTAGTACACCGCGGCCGGCGGGCTCGACGCGTACGAGACGACGAGCGGGTACGTGCCCTGGTTGCCACCCTGGGTGAAGTTGCCTTCGTACGCAGTGGTCCAGTCGTCGACCACCTTCACGTCATTGGCATGCAGCTTCGTCCAGTAGTCCTGCCAGCCGTCGTTTCCGTATCGAGCGATGGTTGCCAGCAAGAACGCGAGACCGGGCGACGACGTGGCAGGGTTCTCCATCACGAGTTTGCCCTTGTAGGCGGGCTTGGTGAGATCGTCGAGGGTGGCTGGCACCGCGACGCCGTGCTTCGTGAACCATCGCTTGTCGTAGTTGATGCACACGTCACCGTGATCGATCGGCGTGAGGTGATGCGTGGCGTCGAGTTGGTACGCGGGTGCAACGGTGGCGAGGCCGAGCGCGTCGTAGGTCTCGAACACGCCTTCGTCGAGCGCGCGTCCGAGGAACGTGTTGTCGACGCCGAAGAACACGTCGCCCACCGGGTTGTCCTTGGTGAGGATCATCTGGTTGAGCGCCGCGCCCGCATCACCCGACTTCAACACCTTCACCTTCACGCCGGTCTTCGCGGTGAACGCCGCAAGCACGGGCTTCGACACCGCGAACGCGTCGTGGGTCACGAGCGTGATCGTGGTGTCCGGCTTCGTCGCCGCCGCCGCTGGGCTCGCCCCGAGTGACGGGACCGCGAGCAGCGGAACGGCGAGGAACGCGAGACACGTCGCAATGAGGCGCTTCACTGAGTTGCCTTTCGAGTGGGAAGGATCGCGAGGAGCACGCCGTCGGAGAGCGACACGCGTGCAGTGGTGGCGGTGAGCTCGTTGCTCACGCCGCGGGTGGAACCGGGATGGAGCGTCTCGGCACGCAGCGGGAACCGAAGCGCATCGGTGACCACGCCGTGTGCAGGTCCGCCGAGCGGAACGAGGGTGAGGAGATCGCCGGGCTCGCCGACGACTTCGATGGTGTCGCGCACCACGATCACCCGCGTACCGTCGAAGCGCGCCTCCACCTCCAGCGCGGCGAACTCCGGCGCGGCGAGCAGCAGCGCGTTGGCGAGGAAGTGATCGAGGCGTCCGCCGTGTCCGCCGATCACCACGACGCGTGTCGCCCCTTCGGCCTGCGCGGTCGCGAGCGCAAGCTCGAGGTCGGTGGCATCCTTGTCGACGGGATGACGGTCGACGCGCGCGCCCGCCGTCTGGGCTGCCGCGAGTGCATCGGGATCGACCGAGTCGAGATCGCCGACCACCACGTCGACGGGCATGCCGAGCGCCATCGCGTGGTGCAGGCCGGAGTCGGCCGCGATCACGAGCGCATCGTCGGGAAGCCCGGCCACGTCGGTCGATCTCGGCGGATCACCGCCGCTGAACACCAGCGCGACACGCGTCGGCCGGGTGGGTTGCGTTCCCATCTTCCCTCCGCCGGCATTACCCGGTTCAGGTTCGAGGGGTCGGCGACGCATGGCGGTCGCCCTCTCAGCCCGGCTGACCCGAGCTCCCCAGGGATTCGATTGTGTGCACCCACCGTACGGTGTGCCGCCAGAGGGCGGCGGTGCCGGGTGCGTCGATCGCTCAGGCTACTCAGCCATACTGCGCCGATGACAGCTGCTTCGGAGCTCGTGCTCGTGCGTCACGGTGAGACGGAGTGGAGTGCGTCGGGGCGCCACACGTCGTTCTCCGACATCGCGCTCACCGCGCACGGCCGCGAGCAGGCTGCCGCGCTGGCTCCTCGGCTCGCGGCGTTCGACCTCGCGGCCGTGTTCACGAGTCCTCGCCAGCGCGCGATCAGCACCTGCGAGCTCGCCGGGCTCGGTGACCGTGCCGTCGTCACCGACGACCTCGCCGAGTGGAACTACGGGGAGTACGAGGGCCGCACCACCACGGAGATCCGCGAGACCGTGCCAGGGTGGACGATCTTCGGTGCCGATGGACATGCAGGCGGCGCACCTGGCGGTGAAACCGCGGCCGACGTGGCGGTACGTGCCGATCGAGTGATCGCGTGTGCCGACGAGATCGACGGCATCGTTGCCGTGTTCTCGCACGGACACTTTCTCCGCGTGCTCGGTGCGCGCTGGCTGGGCCTCGATGCCGTCGACGGCCGCCTCCTCGGGCTCGACACTGCGTCGATCAGCGTGCTCGGTCACGAGCGCGAGCAACGCGTGCTCCGAAGCTGGAACGGTTGACCAGGCCACTCCCTCGAGGTGGCCCGGTGCCCCGTCAGCCGGAGTCCTCTACCGTCCGCCAGATCGGGAACTTGCTCTCCAACACCAGGTAGACCACGACGACGGCGACGAGAGTCAGCAGCAGGAACACGGCTGCGATCCACCGCCATCGCGTGTCGCGTCGCTCGGTCTCCTCATCGGGAACGTTGGGGAGCGATTGATTCACCGCGTCATGTTCGCACGTTCGAGATGCTCGGCGAGTTCGGGGAGCGACCAGGGGTGCTCCGCCACGCCTGTGGCCAGTGCACCGCCGATAGCGTGACGGGTGATGCCGGTTCGGACGCGCACGGTCACTGAGCTGATGACGGCGGCCGGTCACGAACAAGTGGTGTTCGTCGC
>JBEVLJ010000175.1:0-7386 GCA_040509195.1 Acidimicrobiia bacterium | reverse complement strand
TCCCGGTCGAACCCCTCGTCGGCGACCAGGTTCGGGATCACGCGGTCAGCGATGTCGGGCGCGCTCCTCGGATCGTCGAGCGCGTGTTGCACCACGAGCCGGCCGAGCTTCTGGATGAAGGTCTGCTGGCGCGCGATGCGGTCGAGGTCGGCGAGCCCCGACACGTCCTTCCACTTCCCGTCGACGTACTCCTCCGGGTGACGGGAGCGAACGTACGAGAGTGCCTGACCACCATTCAGCTGGTTGCAGCCCGGGAACAGGATGTCGAGCCCGGTGACCTGGTCGCGGGTCGGGTTCGCGAAGTACACGGGCACGGTGCCGATGGCGTCGACCAGCCCGACGAAGGAGCGGAAGTCGACTTCCAAGTAGTGGTCGATCGGGATGTCGAAGTTCTGCTGCAGGGTGTCGACGAGCGCCTGTGGGCCGTCGTTGAACGCGGCGTTGAGCTTCATCTGCCCCCGACCGGGGATGGTCACCCACGTGTCGCGGGGGAACGACACCGCGTAGCTCTGATCGCCGTCGGCGTGCAGCACCATCACGGTGTCGGACTTCGGCGGGCCGGCATGGGTGGTGTCGCCGAACGACTGCACGTCGCCGGCGTTGTCGACGAACTCCCGTGAGTCCGAACCGACGATCAGGAAATTGGTCCCTGCGGCCGGCGTGCTCGACAACGTGAGCGCTTGCCGCGGGATGCGCTCGATCTCGTGGTCGATGTACCGGTTCGCGACGTAGTAGCCCGCCCCCGTGAGGGCGATGCACACGATCAGTGCGACACCGATGCGCCCGAACAGGGCGCGGAAGAAGGCTCCGGCAGAACTCACGGTGTGGGCCATGGTACCGAGGGGGTTCCGGCAAACGGACGCGGGAGGCCGACGCTGCTGGCGGTACCGTGACCGGCGTGCGTGTAGCCGACACGGTCGCGTCCGCGCTCCTGGCGCGAGTCCCTCGCGATGTCGCCGCGGGCGCATGGCGACGAGACGCGACCACCGTCGTCGGCGTCGGCCTCGCCGAGCTGATCCAAGCCGACGGACCCGCCGCGTTCACCGCCCTCGACCACCTTGCACCGGGTACGTGGGTCGGATGGTGCGCCTTCGAGCTCGGCCACGCCGTCGAGCCGGTGCGCGCCGACGGCGCGTCCCTCGCACCACGCTGCGTTCCCGACATCGCCTTCGCACGTTTCGATGCCCACGCGGTGATCACCGACGACGGCCAGGTCACCCTCGACGGCGACGGCGTCAGTCGCGCGCTGCTCGACCGCGCGCTGGCCACGATCGACGATCCCCCCGATCCGCACCACCGGGACGACGACCGGGACGACGACCGGGACGACGCGTGGCGCACCAGCATCGACCGGCCCGCGTACGAGGCGGGCGTCGAAGCGATCGTCGACCTGCTGCTCGCGGGCGAGTGCTACCAGGTGAACCTCACGCGGCAGCTCACACGCGCCGGCGCGGTCGACCCGGTCGACGTCTACGAGCAGATCACCCGCGCGCACGACGCGCCGTACACGTCGATGCTGCGCGTGCAGCTCGCCAAGTACGGCAACGTCGCGGTGGTGAGCGCGTCACCCGAGCTCTTCTTGGCGCAACGCGGTCGCGCGGTCGAGACGCGTCCGATCAAGGGCACGGCAGCAGATTCCGACACCTTGCGCGGCAGTGCCAAGGACCACGCCGAGAACCTGATGATCGTCGACCTCGCTCGCAACGATCTCGGCCGCGTCTGCGAGCCCGGCTCGATCCACGTGCCCGAGCTGTTCGCGATCGAGGCCCACCCCGGCCTCCACCACATGGTGAGCACGGTGCGCGGCACGTTGCGAACCGATGTGGGCCCGCGCGCGCTGCTCGCGGCCACGTTCCCACCGGCGTCGGTCACCGGCGCGCCCAAGCCGCGCGTGTTGCAGGCCATCGAAGACCTCGAGCCGGTGCGCCGCGGCGTGTACTGCGGCGCGTTCGGCTGGATCGACACGTCGTGCGACGAAGCCACGCTCGCCGTCGCCATCCGCACCTTCACGCTGTACCCCGGTCGCACCGAGTTGGGCGTCGGCGCGGGGATCGTGGCCGACTCGTCGCCCGAGGCCGAGTGGCACGAGACCGAGCTCAAAGCGTCCCGCCTCCTCGCCGTCGCGCGCGGCGACGCGCTCGCCGGACGGATCTCGTGACCGTCGTCTGGATCGACGGCACCCTCGTCGACGCCACCACCGCACGCGTCTCGCCGTTCGACCACGGTCTGCTCGTCGGTGACGGCGTGTTCGAGACCATGCGCGTGTACGACGGCGTTCCGTTCGCGTGGAGCCGCCACCTTGCCCGCCTGGAGCGCTCGGCGCGCGGGCTCGGACTGCATCTGCCCGATCTCGGGTCGTTGCACGCCGCGGCCGACGCGGTGCTCGCAGCGAACTCGCTGCGCGAAGCGCGCGTGCGCGTCACAGTCACGGGAGGAATCTCGCCCCTCGGTTCGGAACGCGGCGAGGCGCCGCCCACCACGATCGTTGCCGCCACCGCGGTGCGCGCAGGTTCGCCCACCACCGACGTGGTCGTCGTGCCGTGGACGCGCAACGAGCGGAGCGCGACCGCCGGTCTCAAGACGATCTCGTACGCCGACAACGTCGTCGCGTTGGCGTACGCGCGGGAACGCGGCGCGGGCGAGGCGATGTTCGCCAACACGCGGGGCGAGCTGTGCGAAGCGACCGGCTCGAACGTGTTCGTGGTGCACGACGGCGTGGTGCGCACGCCTCCCGAGTCGTCAGGTTGCCTGCTCGGCGTCACGCGCGCGTTGGTGCTCGAGTTGTGCGCGGCGCTCGGACTCGAACACCACGAACACGCGACGCCCATCGACGCGCTCCGCACCGCCGACGAAGCGTTCCTCACGTCGACGGTGCGCGAAGTGCAGCCCATCGCCCACGTCGACGGCCGCGCGCTGCCATCCGCGCCCGGCCCCATCGCTGCGCGACTCGCCGCCGCGTTCGACGACCTGGTCGCGCGCACGAAAGATCCATAGCCCAGGCACCTCTCTCCGAAATTGCGTGACCATCGCGCGCTCGGCGCGGGATCCAAACGCAATTTCGGAGGGGATTCAGGCGGGGCGGAGGTGGATCACGTCGCCGACGACGATGTCGTGCTCGATGCCGGTGTCGTCGCGCACGACGAGCGCGCCGTCGTCGCGCACCGCGACCGCTTCACCCACGACCTCGTCGCGACCTCGGTCGACGCGCACCTGCTCACCGAGGGTGACGAGACGGTCGCGATAGACCACGGCCGTCGCGCCCGGATCGTCGAGACACGGCCCGAGGCGGCCGACGAACGCGTCGAGCAACGCGTCGCGATCCACGACGTGGCCGGTTTCGAGGTTGCACGCCGTCGCGGTGGCGGCGAGCTCGCTCGGGAACGTAGTCCAGTTCACGTTGCATCCCGCGCCGACCACCACGGCGTCGCCCTCCACTTCCGCGAGGATCCCGGCCAGCTTGCGATCGCGCACCACGAGGTCGTTCGGCCACTTCAGGCCGACCGCGAGTCCGGTCACCGCTCGCACCGCTTCGCTCAACGCGACCGCGACGGCCACGACCGCGGCATGCGGCCCGCCGGCACGGGCATCGAGCAACACCGACACCAGGAGCGACGATCCGGGCGGTGCCTGCCAGGCGCGGTCGAGGCGCCCCCGGCCCGCCGTCTGATGCTCGGCGACGACCACGAGCCCTGCCGCCGCACCCTGCTTCGCCTGATCGAGCACGTAACGATTCGTCGAATCGACCTCGGCGAGGCGCTCCACCTCCCACTTCACCGGCCACTCCCTCCGCCGATCCAGCACGAAGTGCGGCGGGGAGGGCCCATCGCCGTAGGATACGGCGTTCTCATCGCCGTCCTCAGCGAGGAATCCCTTGTTCGGCAAAGTCCTCATCGCCAACCGCGGCGAGATCGCGATCCGCGTGATGCGCACGTGTCGCGAGCTCGGCATCACCACGGTCGCGGTCTACTCCGACCTCGATCGCGACGCCGCCCATGTCCGCTACGCGGACGAGGCGTACGCGCTTGGCGGGGTCACGCCCGCCGAGAGCTACCTCAACACCGAGGCGATTCTCAGCGCCATCGAGCGCAGTGGCGCCGAAGCCGTGCACCCGGGCTACGGGTTCTTCTCGGAGAACGCCGACTTCGCGCGCACGATCACCGAACGCGGCGTCACGTGGATCGGCCCGCCGCCCGCGGCCATCGAGATCATGGGCGACAAGATCTCGTCGCGCAAGGCTGCGGCCGCCGCCGACGTGCGCGCCGTGCCCGGCACGATCGACCCGATCGAGGATCCCCAAGAGGTGATCGCGTTCGGCGACGAGTTCGGCTGGCCCGTCGCGATCAAGGCCGCGTACGGCGGTGGCGGCAAGGGCTTGAAGATCGCGTACAGCGCCGACGAGGCCGTCGCGGCGTTCGAGTCGGCGAGCCGCGAGGCGATCGCCTACTTCGGCCGCGGTGAGTGCTACCTCGAGCGCTTCCTCACCCGTCCGCGTCACATCGAGATCCAGGTGTTCTGCGACACGCACGGCAACGCGGTCTGGCTCGGCGACCGCGACTGCTCCACGCAGCGGCGGAACCAGAAGCTCATCGAGGAGAGCCCGGCCGCCGGCTTGTCCGACGAGATCCGCACCGCCATGGGTGAGGCCGCGGTGAAGCTCGCGCTCGCGTGCGGCTACGTGAACGCCGGCACGGTCGAGTGCCTCTACCAGGACGACGACTTCTGGTTCCTCGAGATGAACACTCGCCTCCAGGTGGAGCACTGCGTCACCGAAGAGGTCACGCAACTCGACCTCGTCGCGGAGCAGCTGCGCGTCGCGAGCGGCGAGCCGCTCTCGTTCACCCAGGCCGACATCATCCACACGGGTGCGTCGATCGAGGTGCGCGTGAACGCCGAGGACCCGTCCACGGGCTTCATGCCGTCGCCCGGTCGCATCACCCATCTGCGCATCCCGGGCGGTCCCGGCGTGCGTTGGGATGGCGGCTACGCCCAGGGTGACGAGGTCTCCCCCAGCTACGACAACCTCATCGGCAAGCTCATCGTGTGGGCGCCGGATCGCGAGCGGGCACGCGTGCGACTGCTGCGTGCGCTGAGCGAGTTCGAGATCGAGGGCGTGAAGACCACGATCCCTGCCGACATCGCGCTGCTCGAGCACCCCGACTTCGCAGCGAGCACGCATTCCACCAAGTGGGTCGAGAACGAGGTCGACGACGCGCTGTTCGCGGCACCTCCCGCACCCACATCAGCTCCGGCCGCCGACGGCGAGGCGCCCGTCGATCTCACCGAGCAGCGCGTGCCCGTCGAGGTCGACGGCAAGCGCTTCGAAGTGCGCATGTGGCTCCCCGAGGCGGTGGGCGGCGGCGCGCCGGCGAAGAAGCGCACCGCGCGTCCCCGTCCGGGTGCCGCCGGCGGGGCTGGCGGAGCGGGATCCGGCACGATCAGCGCCCCCATGCAGGGCACGATCGTGAAGGTGATCGTGAGCGTTGGCGAAGCCGTCGAAGCCGGTCAGGCGCTCGTGGTGCTCGAGGCGATGAAGATGGAGAACAACATCACGGCCGAGATCGCGGGCACCGTGAAGGAGTTGCGCGTCGGCGAAAGCGACACCGTCGGCACCGGCGACATCCTCGCCGTCATCGAGTAGCCGCCTTCTCTCACTCGCTCGCTGTGTTCCTGCGGCTTCTGCGGCGAGCAGGACACGCTCGCTCCTGCGCCCCTACGTTCGATGCGCTCCGCCTTCTCTAACTCGCGGCGTCGGCCAGGGACTCCGCGAGTGACGGGTGCACGAGCAGCGAGTCGACGATGTCGTCGACGCGCAACCCGTTGGTGACGGCCAGCGCGATCACGCTGATGAGCTCGGCCGCGCTGCGGCCGACGATCGAACCACCGAGCACCACGCCGGTGGCGGGGTCCGACAGGATCTTCACGAAGCCGCGGGCATCGCCCTTGATGAGCGCCTTCGCGTTCATCGAATACGGCACCTTCGTCACGCGGATCTTGCGACCCACGGAGAACGCCTCGGCTTCCGCGAGCCCGACGTCGGCGATCTCCGGCTCGGTGAACACCGCCGAGGCGGCCTTGTCGTAGTCGAGGTGGCGGTGCGGACGGTTGTGCAGACCCATCAGGTGCTCGGCGATCTTGCGACCCTGCATCGATGCCACCGACGACAGCGGCAGCTTGCCCGACACGTCACCCGCCGCGTAGATGTGACCCACGTTCGAGAGGCAGTTGTGGTTCACCGCGATGTAACCGCGGTCGTCGAGCTCCACGCCCGCGACATCGAGCCCGAGGTCTTCGGTGTTCGGGATCGAACCGACGGCCAGCACCGCGTGCGAACCTTCGACGACGCGCCCGTCGACGCACGAGACCCGCACGACGTCTCCGTCGCGTTCGACGGCGCTCGCGCGCGCCCCTTTGAGGAGGTGCACGCCGCGTTCGATGAACGCCTCCTCGAGCGCGGCCGCGACTTCGGCGTCTTTGATCGGCAGCACCTGCTGACGTGACACCAACAGGGTGACTTCGGCGCCGAGTGAATCGAACAGGTGGGTGAACTCCACACCGGTGACGCCGGACCCGATCACGATCATGTGCTCGGGCATGGTGGGCGGCGGGTAGGCATCGCGCGTGACGAGCACCCGCTCGTGGTCGACGGTCACGAAGTCGGGCACCCGCGGCCGCGATCCGGTGCACACCACCACGAAGTCGGTCGAGATCTCCTCGATCCCCGTGACCGTCTCCACCACGATCTCGTGCGGCCCCTTGAACTTCGCTGCGCCATACACCACGCGCACCTGTTGCGCGTCGAGCAGTTGCGTGAGCGATGCGTGCAGCCGTGCTTCGATCGACGCCACGCGCTCCTTCAGCGCCTCGATGTCGAGCTGGCCCTCCGCCCGCAGCCCCATGTCGCGCGCGCGACCGAGCTCGGCGAGCTCACCACCGGTCGCGATGAGCGCTTTCGACGGGATGCAGTCCCACAGGTGGGCGGCACCACCCACGATGTCGCGCTCGATCAGCGTGACGTCGGCCCCGAGGGTCGCGGCCACGCTCGCGCACGTGTTGCCCGCGGGACCGCCACCGATGATCGCCACGCTGGTCACCGGGAGAATGGTAGAGGCGCTCCGCGCGGCGTCGGCCGCTCGAGGACACCCACGTAACCTGCTCTTCATGTCGGAGGCTGGCGTTTCGGATCCAGGAGACGGCGACGCGGCCGACCTCCGCGTCGACGCGGTCAGCGGACGCCGGGTGATCGTCGCCGCCGGGCGCGCGGCGCGGCCCCACACCGTCGCCCCCGACCCGCCGGAGGACGCGGGGCGGATCGCCGAGTGCCCGTTCTGTGCCGGCAACGAAGCGAAGACGCCACCGGAGCTCGCTCGCACCGGTGCGGGCGATCCA
>JBEVLJ010000174.1:0-6844 GCA_040509195.1 Acidimicrobiia bacterium | reverse complement strand
CGCGCCGAGCGCTGCAACTGCGGCTTCGCGCGCGATGGGATCGTCGTGATCAATCACGACGGCTGACAGTGCGTCGACGGCGCGATCGTTCTCGAGCTCGCCGAATGCCCATGCGGTGGCTTCCACCACCGTCACGTCGGGGTCGGCGAGCAGCGCCTCCAACTCGTCGACGGGTGCCTGGTCGTGCGCGGGATCGAACGCCAGCGGTGCGAGCTCCGCCGCGCGGCGGCGGACGGCCGGCGCGTCGTCGGCGATTGCGTCGCGCCACGCGCCGATCCACTCGCCGATCGCGGCGCCGCGCACCAGGGCGGCCAGCGCGGCGGCGCGCACGCGAGCGTCGTCGTCGCGACCCGCTTCGACTGCGTGGTCGATCTCGTCGCGTGTCAACGGCGCGTCGTGCGCGAGTGACGCGAACTCCGCGGCCCGGGCCACAGGGCCCGGCGCGGTCACGGCAGTTTGCCGTTGATGGCGATCACGAGCCCGGCGAAGATCGTGGCCAACACGCTGGCCACGAGGAACCCCGTGAGTCCGACCAGCACGATCGCTCGCACCAGCGCCCACCCGTTCTTGGCGGTGCGCATGCCGAAGCTCGGACGTGCTCGCGCGCGCGACGACGAGATCGGCATGGCAGGCTGGGACGGCGTGCCGCGGTTCATACGGTTCGCCACCGTATCCCGTCGTCGCACCGGAGCGTCATGCACGAGGAGTCCCCAGCCACGTCGTCGCACCCTGAGGTCGGCGCGAGCTCGCCGAGCCGGGCCAGCCGGATCACTGCGTGGATCGCCTCGATCGTCGGCGTGCTCCTCGTGATCGTGCTCGTCGCCGGCTTCTTGATCCATCTTCCCTACGTGGTGATCTCGCCGGGGAACGCGACGTCGTTGAACGACTCGATCTCGATCGAGGGCGCGACGACGTATCCGCACTCGGGTGGCGTCCACTACCTCACCGTGCGCGTGAGCGGATCCGATCCGAACGTGTGGAAGTTGGTGGCGAGCTGGCTCGACTCCAACTCGACCGTCGAGCCGCGCGAGAACGTCGTCGGTTGTTTGTCCGACGGCGACAACATCTCGTTCAACGCGCGCCTCATGCAACAGTCGCAGGGCGACGCGACGAACGTCGCGCTCACGCGCCTCGGGTACGCGGTGACCGCGTCGACGCCGCAGTTCGTGGTGGTCGACGTCCGACGCGGCGGCACGGTGCAGGAAGGCGAGTTGCAGTGCGGTGGAGGACCGTCCGACGGAATCCTGCGGGTCGGCGATCAGATCGAGACGATCGACGAGCAACCAGTGGCGACGACCGACTCGGTCGGTGCACTCATCGCCACCCACCAACCGGGTGACGTCGTGCGCGTCGGTGTCGTGCGCGACGCCACCCGTCAGACGATCGACGTGACCGCAGGGTCGCGCACGGCCGACGACGCGTGCGTCCCCGCAGTGAAGCCTGGTGCGAAGCCGTGCCTGGGCATCGTCGTGCAGCAGTTCGTGCAGTACGAGTTCCCGATCCAGGTGAACTTCGACATTGCGCGCGTCGGTGGACCTTCCGCCGGGCTCGCGTTCGCGTTGGCGATCATCGACGACCTCACGCCCGGTGACCTGACCGGTGGCCAATCGGTCGCGGTGACGGGGGCGATCGCGCCGAATGGCGCGGTGCTCGAGGTGGGGGGCGTCGAGCAGAAGGCGATCACCGCGCGCACGAGTGGTGTGAAGTTGATGATCGTTCCGAAATCGGAAGTTGCCGACGCAAAGAAGGGCGCCGGCGACATGACGGTGGTCGGCGTGTCCACGCTCGACGAGGCACTCGCGGCGCTGCAGGGAGCCGGCGGCGCGCCGGTGCCGCCACCGACGTCGACGACGGCGCGATCATGAACCATGGCCGACACCTCGCGACCCCTCGTACCTTCGCGCGATTCGCGTCTGACTCCGGAAGCGATCAGCGCGCGCGACTTCTCCCAGGTGAAGCGGGGATACTCCGAATCCGAGGTGCGGGCGTACCTCCGGATGGTCGCCGACGAGCTCGCGTCGGTCGGCGGGCGTGAACGCGACCTCGCCAACCGAGTGCGGTCGCTCGAGGAGCGCTTGTCGGCACCGAAGCCGCCGCCGAGCGACCAGGATCTGATCACCCAGCTCGGCGAGGAGACCGCACGGGTGCTCGGCCAGGCGCGCGAGGCGGCGACCGAGCTGCGCGCCAAGGCGGACGAGCACGCGCGCCGGGTCGTCCGTGAAGCGCAGGAGAGCGCGCGCGAGTTGCGCACGTCCACGCAACAGGCCGTTGAGGTCAAGGTGCGCGAGGCGGAAGACGCGGCGCGCACGCGCGCGCAGGAGATCGTGGGCGAAGCGCGCACGATGCGCGAGCGCGTGCTCACGGATCTGAGCCAACGCCGTGCCGAGCTCGAGCGTCAAATCGCCGAGCTGCGCGCGAATCGCGGCCGGCTGGTCGAAACGTACGAGGTGGTCGAGCGAGCGCTCACCAACGCGGCGCGTCTCATGGCCGACGAGCCTGCGAGCGCGCCGACCAGCGCGTCGGTGCCGCCGAGTGCGCCCGTCGACGTCGTCGACGACGCGAACGCCACCGCTTCCGTGCCGGCCGTCGACGCTGCGCCCGACGAGGTGCCTCACGCGGAGGCCGCGGCGTCGACGACCGAGAACGCCAGCGCGTCCGACGCCAGCGCGTCCGACACCGGCGCGCGCGACGTGGGCGCGCTGTTCGAGAAATTGCGCTCGAGCGGAGCGGAGGAGCCGGCGGAGTCCGTCGGTGGAGCTGCCGCCGAGGAAGCGGCCGATGCGCCGGTCGGCGCGATCGATGCGCCCGCGGAGCCCGAAGGAGCAGAGGCGGAACGAGCAGAAGCGGCCGAAGGAGCAGAGGCGGCCGACGCCGAGACGCCGGAGGAGCCGCCGCTCACCGGCGACGCCGCCTTGCTCCACGCCCGTGACGTGGCGCTGGCCCCGTTGGCCGACGACCTCGCCCGCCGCGCCAAGCGTGCGGTGCAAGACGAGCAGAACGACGTGCTCGACGGCCTCCGCCGGCAGCGGGGCAAGATCGACACCACCAAGGTGTTGCCCGCCGTTGACGACCAGCTCGCGCGGTGGGCCCACGTGCTCCAGCCCGCAGCCGACCAGGCGTACGCCGCCGGCGCCGAGAGCGTGGGCGGCACGCGTGACGGTACGGCGCCGAGCGCGCTGCTCGGCGAGCTGGCCGATTCCGCGGTCACGCCACTGCGCAGCCGCTTGGTCGACTCGCTGGCGGCCGCCGACACCCGCACACCTGCCGACACCGAGCTCGCGATCGCGCAGGCGCTCGGCGCTCGATACCGAGAGTGGCGCACGCAGGACCTCGACGTGGTGCTCGGCGACGCGCTGGCGGCGTCGTACGCGCGCGGCGTGCACGACACGGTGCCCGCCGGAACGAAGTTGCGTTGGGTGCCGGCCCGTGAAGGCAAGTGTCCCGACTGCGACGACAACGCGCTCGAGCCGACCACGCGCGGCGAGTCGTTCCCGACCGGACAGGCGTTCCCACCTGCGCACCCGGGATGCCGCTGCCTGCTCGTGGTCGACGACACCGGCACGACCTGACACCCGATCCCGCCCGACCGTCTGTCGCGGGACCGCGTTCGAGCGCGGTCAACTGACAGAAAGTCGGAGGACGGGAGCTCGCGCGGCCCGCCGATGACGGCGAACCCAGGCGTGTGAGGCCTGTGGATAGGCTGCGGCCCGCTGCGCGTCCCGACCGACATGCCCCGGCGTCGCCGTTTCCGTCTCCGAGGCTGGCTGATCGCCCTTGCCATCATCGTGGTGCTCGTCGCGCTGAGCCTGCGCGGGCTCGCCGGCTTCTACACCGACTTCCTCTGGTTCGACTCGCTCAGCCAGGGCAACACGTGGAGCAGCCTGCTCGCGGCCAAGGTCGCGCCGGCCCTCGTGTTCACGGTCGTGTTCTTCGCGATCATGTACGTGAACCTCATCATCGCCGACCGCTTGGCACCGAAGTACCGCTCCATGGGCCCCGAAGACGAGCTCATCGCGCGCTACCAGAGCGCCACCGGTCGCTTCGCCGGCCGCATCCGCGTCGGCGTTGCGCTGTTCTTCGCGCTGGTCGCGGGCATCGGCGTGTCGTCACAGTGGAAGCAGTGGGTGCTGTTCACACACGCCACCGACTTCGGCGTGAAGGACCCGCAGTTCCACATGGACGTCGGCTTCTACGTGTTCAAGCTGCCGTTCCTCGAGTTCATCACGCAGTGGCTCTTTGCTGGGCTCGTCATCGTGCTGCTCGTCACTGCGGTCGAGCACTACATGAATGGCGGCATCCGCTTCCAGAGCCCGTTCCAACGGGTCACGCCGCAGGTGAAGGCGCACCTCTCCGTGATCCTCGCGGTGATGGCGCTCGTGAAGACGGCGCAGTACTGGCTCGGTCGCTACGAGCTCACGTTGTCGTCGCGCGGCGTGGTCGAGGGTGCGGGCTACACCGACGTGCATGCCGAGCTTCCCGCGCTCAACATGCTCGTGGTCATCTCGATCGTCGCGGCCGCGTTGTTCATCTGGAACATCTGGCGCCGGGGTTGGGTGCTCCCGATCCTCGCGGTCGGCTTGTGGGCGTTCATCTCGGTGGTGATCGGCACGATCTATCCGGCGCTCATCCAGCAGTTCAAGGTCGGCCCGAACGAGTACCAGACCGAGGCGAAGTACATCGACCGCAACATCCGCGCGACCCGACTCGCGTTCGGGCTCGACAAGGTCGAGCCGGAGCAGTTCAACTTCACGTCGTTCGCCGACGTCTCGTCACCTGAAGAGATCGTCGGCGACACGAACGCGGCCACCATCGAGAACGCCCGTTTGTGGGATCCCGACGTGATCGCCGCGACCTACAACCAGCTGCAGAAGATCCAGACCTACTACCAGATCGGCGACGTCGACGTGGATCGCTACCTCGTCGACAACCAGATGCGCCAAGTGCTGATCACGGCGCGCAACCTCAATAGTGCCGACCTGCCCAGTCAGTCGTTCGTGAACCGCCACATCGTGTACACGCACGGCTACGGCGTGGTCGCGTCGCCGAGCAACGAAGTGAACCAAGGCGGCACGCCGAGTTACTACCTGAACAACGTGCCGGTCGACACCGTGCCCAACGCGATTCCGCTCACGAAGGGCCCGGCATCGGAGATCTACTTCGGTGAAGGGCTCGGGAGCTATGTGCTCGTCGACGCGGAGCAGAAGGAATTCAACTACCAGACCGAAGGAAAGACCGACAAGTTCACGCGCTACCGCGGCGCCGACGGGGTCACGTTGTCGAACTTCGTGAGGCGCGCTGCCTTCGCGCTCCGCTTCGGCAGCATCGATCCGCTCATCTCGGGCCAGGTCACGTCGAAGACCCGTGTGCTCATGGAGCGCGACATCCGCTCGCGCGTCGAGAAGCTCGCACCGTTCCTGCGTTTCGACGCCGACCCCTATCCCGTGGTGCTCGGCGACAAGACCGTCTGGATGATGGACGGCTACACGAGCACCGACATGTATCCGTATTCGCAGTCGGTGGGTGGCGAAGGCGCGCTCACGTCGAGCGTGAACTACGTGCGCAACTCGGTGAAGATCGTCGTCGACGCGTACCAGGGCACGGTGAAGTTCTACGTGTTCGACAACAAGGACCCGATCATCCGGGCCTGGCGGAGCGCGTTCCCCGATTTGTTCACCGACAAGTCGGAGCTGCCCAAGGACCTCGAAGAGCACCTGCGCTATCCCGAAGACCTCTTCAAGGTGCAGTCGAGCATGTACGGCCGTTACCACGTCACCGAGTCGCGCCGCTTCTACGACGGCAGTGCGAAGTGGCTGGTGTCGCCCGATCCGGGTTCGTCGGTCACCGGCGACGCCACGTTCGTGGAGACCGGCGGCGCGTCCGCCAGCAACGAGCCGCAGGCGGCCACGTCGACGGGCCGGCGCGTCGACCCGTACTACCTGTACCTGAAGCTGCCGGGCGACGACAAGGAGAACTTCATCGCGCTCGAGCCCTTCGTGCCGGTGTCGTCGGGCAACAGCATCAACCGCCTGTCGTCGTTCCTCACCGCGAAGTCCGACGTCGGGTCGTACGGCAAGCTGCAGTCCTTCGTCATGCCGAACGGCACGAACGTCGACGGGCCGTTGCAGGTCGACAACCAGATCAACCGCGCGCAGGAGATCACGCAGGCGTTCACCTTCCTGAACCAGCAGGGTTCGTCGGTGATCAAGGGGAGCCTGCAGCTGATTCCGGTGGGCAACTCGATCATCTACGTGCGCCCGATCTACGTGCGCAGCTCCGGATCGAACGGCTTCCCGCAGTTCCAGTTCGTCGCGGTGTACACGCAGGGCAAGGACGCGGTGTGCGCGCCAACGATCGAAGCCGCGATCAACCGCTTGTTCGTTGACGATCCAGGTCAACAGGCTTCCTCGTGCACCACGCAGATCGCATCGACCGGCGACACCGGCGGCTCCTCGTCGACCACCACGACGACGCGGCCCGGGTCGTCCACTTCGACCACCTCGCCGCCGGCCAGCGGCACGGCGCAGCAGAAGCTCGACCAGGCCGCCGCCCTCTTCGACCAGGCCGACCAGGCACTGGCGAGCGGCAACCTCGGCCAGTACCAGACGCTCGTGAACCAGGCGAAGGCCTTGGTGAAGGCGGCCCAGGCGCAGCTCGGCGGGGCCGGATAGACCCCATCTCCGCACGGGGTGACGCAGTTGGGGTGCGGGTCGCGGGATTGTTACTATGGCGGTAGTGGAAATCCCCACGCACTCTCGTCACTGAAGGACGCGTCCCATGGCGGTCTCCGGGATCGACCTCGGCAAGTACAAGCTCGGGTGGCACGACAGCACCGACGACTACGAGT
>JBEVLJ010000173.1:0-2907 GCA_040509195.1 Acidimicrobiia bacterium | reverse complement strand
AGTTGTGAGCTCGGGGCGGACCGGGCCGCCGCTGCCACCAACGATGCGGGCGTCAACGAGCACCGCGCCGGACGGCGCGCTCGCTGCGCTGGCAAGGTGTCGTCAGGGCAGCCGAGGCTGCACCGGTTCAGCGACTCATGCGAGCAGGCTTGCCTCCAACCATGCGTACGGTCAAGCGAATATCGCCCAGGCGTGCGTCTGCGCTATTCGCTCGGGAGGATTCCCGCGAGGGCGTCGAGGCTCGGAGCGAAGTAGAACGAACCGCTCGTTGGATGCGTGAAGTCGGTGAGGTGGTCGTGGAGGCCGTCGCCGCTGACGCCGAACATCCGCGCCAGCATCTTGTGGAAGCGGGTCACGTCGGCGCTGAACGCCACGAAGTAGAGGCCGAGCTCCCCCACGTGCCCATACGGCGTGCTGCGACGGTAGATCTCGAGCTCTTCGCCGTCTTCTTCGATCACGACTCGGCTGATGTGCGCGGTCGGCGGTTTGTCATCACGCTCGACGCTGTCGGGCTTCGTGCGCCCGATCGTGGCTTCCTGTTCTTCTTGCGTCGTGGCGTGGAACTTGCTGAGGTCGTGCACCCATCGCTGCGTGATCACGTGGGCGCCGCCCTCCCCCACTTCGCCGTCAGGGATGACTGCCACTTCGTGCGCGATCTCGACGGGCGGGTTCTCGGTGCCGTCGATGAAGCCGGTGAGATCGCGACTGTCGCGGTACACGAAGCACGGTTGGCCGAGCGCGAGCGTTGCCACCGGCGCGAGCACGGCGACGATCGCGCGAGCGATGTCGAGCTCGAGGTCCTCGCCCGTGCCGTGCGTCCACACCCACAGGTCGTGTTGCGTGGACGGCGCCACTCGGTCGCCGCCGTCGACGGCCACGAAGGGTGCGAGGTCCGCGGGCGCGTCGTCGGGCGCAAGGCGTTGCCACAACGCGGCACCGAAGCCGACCACGATGTTCGAGCCGCCCGACGTGACGGCCGGCTCACGCAAGCCGCCGAGCGCGGCCACGATCTGCTCGTTGATCGCGTCCGGTCGAAGGTCGAACTCGAGGTGGTAGTGCGCACGGGTGCCCTGGGCGAAGATGCCCGGCTGCGGGACGGCCATTGCGTGGTCCCTTCCAGAACGACGGGTGTCAGTCCTCGTAGTCGGACAGCGGCGGGCAGGAACAGAAGAGGTTCCGATCGCCATACGCGCCGTCGATGCGGCTCACCGGCGGCCAGTACTTGTCGGCCGCCTCGACACCGGCGGGGAACGCGGCCACGTCACGCGAGTACGCACGGTCCCATGCGTCGGTCGCCACGTCAGCGGCCACGTGTGGTGCGCTGCGCAGCGGGCTCGCCTCCACGCTCCACTCCCCGCGTTCGACGGCGCGGATCTCGTCGCGGATCGCGATCATCGCGTCGCAGAACCGATCGAGCTCGCCGAGATCCTCCGACTCGGTCGGCTCCACCATCAGCGTGCCCGCCACGGGGAACGACACCGTGGGTGCGTGGAAGCCGTAGTCGATGAGCCGCTTGGTGATGTCGTCGACCGTGACGCCCGTGGCCGCGGTGATGGGACGAACGTCGAGGATGCATTCGTGCGCGACGAACCCGTCGGGACCGGTGTACAGCACTGGGTAGTGCTCCCCCAGCCGACGGGCGATGTAGTTGGCACTCAGGATCGCCACCTGCGTGGCGCGCGCCAGACCCTTGCCGCCCATCAGCTTCACGTACGCCGCCGAGATCGGCAGGATGCCGGCGGAGCCGTGCGGCGCGCCCGACACGTGCGTGGGCAGGAACTCGGTGAGGTGCGCCCGCACCGCGACCGGCCCGACGCCCGGCCCTCCCCCACCGTGAGGGATGCAGAACGTCTTGTGCAGGTTGAGGTGTGACACGTCGGCGCCGAACTTGCCCGGTTTCGCGACCCCGACGAGCGCGTTGAGGTTCGCGCCGTCGAGGTACACCTGGCCGCCGCACTCGTGCACGACCGCGCACACGTCGCGGATGTTGGCCTCGTACACACCGTGCGTCGACGGGTAGGTGACCATGAGCGCGGCGAGGTCGGCCGCGTGCTCGTGCGCTTTCGCCGTGAGATCGTCGAAGTCGACGTTGCCATCGGCGTCGCACGCGACCACCACCACGCGCATGCCGGCCATCACCGCGCTCGCCGCATTGGTGCCGTGCGCCGACTCAGGGATGAGGCACACGGTGCGTGCCGACTCACCGCGACTCGCGTGGTAGCTGCGGATCGCGAGCAGACCCGCGAGCTCACCCTGCGAGCCCGCATTGGGCTGCAGCGACACCGCGTCGTACCCCGTGATCTCGCACAGCGCGGCTTCGAGCTCGGCGAACAGCTCGGCGTACCCCGCGGCTTGCTCGACGGGCGCGAACGGATGCAGGTTCGCGAACTCGGGCCACGTGATCGGGATCATCTCCGTGGTCGCGTTCAACTTCATCGTGCACGACCCGAGTGGGATCATCGTGCGGTCGAGCGCGAGGTCGCGGTCCGACAAACGCCGGATGTAGCGCAGCATCTGCGTCTCGGAGTGATGCGCGCGGAACACCGGGTGCGTGAGGATCTCCGTGTCGCGGCGGCGACCTTCGCTGCCCAACACGTCGAAGTTCCAATCGCTCGTGTCGAACTCCGACGGATCGAGGCCGGTGATCGCCGCAAACGCGAGCGCCGCGGTGTCGACGGTGCTGGTCTCGTCGAACGCGACGCCCACGGTCTCGTCGTCGACACGTCGAAGGTTGAGGTCGAGCTCGCGGGCACGAGCGATCACTGCGTCGGCGTCGGGGACCCGCATGGTGACAGTGTCGAAGAACGGGTAGTCGGTGAACTCCAGGTGCGCACGCCCGAGCGCGCGGAACAAGCGCGCGGCGATGCCGTGCACGCGTTCCGCGATCGCGCGCAGGCCATCGGGCCC
>JBEVLJ010000172.1:0-3810 GCA_040509195.1 Acidimicrobiia bacterium | reverse complement strand
AGCAGCGCAATACCGGGTCGCCGTACTTCAGGCTCACGATCGCGTACAACCACGACGGATCGACGGCTTGGCGCACATCGGTGGCCGACGGGTACGCGTCGGTGTGGGTGTGCGAGTGCCACACGCCGACGATCTCGTCACCGTGGTCTTCCGCGTCGCGCATCGTGCGCAGCATGTCGCGGCTGTCGACGGTGTACGTGCGCGCGGACTGGTCGGCGTTGCGACAGGGGAACACCTCGCGGATCTCCCCCGTCGGCACGGCGCGCCCGTCGTCGACTCCAGGAGTGCCGAGGGGTCCGACGAGCAGCCCGCACGCCTCGTCGGGGAAACCGTCGAAGCAGTGGTTCAGCACGGTCTCGTACTGCGCGCGCGTGAGGCGCATCGTGGGTGACGCCAGCTCGTCGGGCACGGCGGCAATCTATCGGTCCCCTGCCTTCGACTTTCTGACGCTCACGCTCACCCGCGCCCGAGCGCGGTCGAACGTCAGAAAGTCGCGAAGGGATCGCGAAGGGGTGGGGCGGACATGGGCGGTACCGTGACCGGGTGAGCGACAGCCGGCGCGGCAACCAACAGGTGATCACCAACCGCAAGGCGCGCCACGACTACAGCGTGCTCGAGAGCTGGGAGTGCGGGATCATGCTCGCGGGCGCCGAGGTGAAGAGCGTGCGCGAGGGCCGCGCCAACCTCCAGGATTCGTACGCTCGCATCGACGACGGCGAGGTGTTCCTGTTCGGGATGCACGTGTCGCCGTACTCGTACGCCCGCAACGACCTCGATCCAGTGCGCCGACGCAAGCTGCTGTTGCACCGCAAGGAGATCACCACGATCGAGCGGGAGCTCGAGACGCAGGGCAACACGCTCGTGCCGCTGCGCGTGTACTTCAAGGACGGACGCGCCAAAGTCGAGCTCGCGCTCGCCCGAGGCAAGCGCGACTACGACAAGCGTCAGTCGCTCGCGGCGCGCGACGCCAAGCGCGAAGCCGAGCGCGCGATGAAGGGCGTCCGCGAGTAGTCGCGAACGCCCTTCACCTGACGGGCGAGAGCTACGGGCGGCGGTATGCGTAGACCGCGATCGGCGCGAACACCGCGGTGATGCCGACGCACCAGATGATCGACAGGACCACGTAGTGCGCGGTGCTGTAGGGCACGAGCGCGGCACCGGCGTCGCCCTCCACCAGGCTGCGGATCGCGTTGCACACGATGGTGAGCGGCTGGTTCTCGGCGAATCCCTGGAGCCAGCTCGGCAACGTGGAGGGAACGATCACCGACGACGAGATGAACACCAGGATGAAGAAGGGTGTGGTCGCGGCCTGCGCGGTCTCGGTGTCACGCACGAACAGACCGATGGCGGCGAACACCCAGAACAACGCGAAGCCCCAGAGCAACGCAAGCGCGAGTGCCGCGACGACACCGGCGAACGTGCCCTCGATCGTGAACCCGATGGCGAAGCCGACGAGGATCACGATGATCAACAGCGCGAACTGTCGCAGCAGGTCGGACGCGGCGCGCCCACCCACGACCGCTGAGCGTGCCATCGGCAACGCCCGGAAGCGATCGATGAGGCCCGACTTCGAGTCTTCCGCCATCGCGATCGCGATGCCGAACCCGTCGAAGATCGCGATCTGCGACAGGAAACCGCACACCACGTAGTTGGTGTACGACATCCCCGGGATGTGGATGCTGCCGCCGAACACGTAGCGGAACAGCAGCAGGAACATCACCGTCTGCACGACGCTGAACACGATGAGCTGCGGTGTGCGCAAGAGGTGCTTGAGGTTGCGCCCCGCGATCACGCCGGAATCGACGATCGCCGCACCGCGCGGGAGGTGGTTCGACACCTCGTCGCGCTTGGTGGTGGTCATGGTCGTGGTCATCGGGATGCCTCCACGTCGTTGCGCGAATCGGATTCGCTGAGCTCTTCTTCCACGGTGGTGTGGCCGGTGAGCGCGAGGAACACGTCGTCGAGCGACGGGCGACGCAGGCCGAGGTCGGCCACCGTGACGTTGATCTCGTCGAGACGACGCACCGCGTCGACCAACGCATCCACGCCGTTCGCGACGGGTACCGACACCTTGCCGACGCCGCGTTCGATGCGCGGAGCTTCGGAGCCCACGCCCTCGAGCGCGGCGGCCGCGCGATCGAGATCCGCGTGCGACGCGACCGTGACGTCGAGCACGTCACCCGCGAAACGCTGCTTCAACTCGGTCGGTGTGCCAGTGGCGATGGCCAGGCCGTGATCGATGACCACCACGTCGCGCGCGAGCTGGTCGGCCTCTTCCAGGTACTGCGTGGTGAGCAACACCGTGGCGCCCTCGTTGACGAGATCGCGGAGGTACTCCCACAGGTCGAGACGGTTGGCCGGATCGAGACCAGTGGTCGGTTCGTCGAGCAGCAGCACTTGCGGACGGGCGACGAGACCCGCACCGAGGTCGACCCGCCGACGCATGCCGCCCGAATAGGTCTTCAACTGCTTGTCCGCCGCGTCGACGAGCGACACGCGCTCGAGCACCTCTTGTGCGCGCGCTGCGGCGTCGCGCTTCGACAACCGCGAGAGGCGCCCAACCATCTCGAGGTTCTCGCGTCCGGTGAGCGTCTCGTCGACCGCGGCGAACTGGCCCGCGGTGCCGATGCAGCGCCGCACCGCCACCTCTTGCTTCTCCACGTCGAACCCCGCGACGCGGGCGGAACCGCCGTCGGGCTTGATCAGCGTGGACAGGATGCGCACCAGCGTGGTCTTGCCGGCGCCGTTGGGCCCGAGCAATGCGAGCACGCTGCCCTCGTCGACGTGCAGGTCGACCCCGCCGAGGGCTTTCGTGTCGCCGAACGATTTGGTGATGCCTTCGACCTCGACGATCGCAGTCACGTCGCCTCTCCTTCTGTCTGGTGGGGGGTCATAGTCTCTCGGTCTTTCCGGTCAGAAACTGGCCTCTGCGGATGAGGATGCGGTGGAGGTGACGCGTGGAGCGCGCGCCATTCGTTGATGCCGTCGATCGCATCCGTCGCGAGTTGGCCGGCCAGGTCGCGCGTGAAAGCCAGGTCGGCGACGACGAGTGCACGCTCGTACTCCATCTCGACGAGGTGCACGCGCGCGACACCGTTGGCCATGACCGCGCTCACGATCGCGTCGAGGGCGAGGACATCGAGCTCGAGCTGATCGATGCGTGCGTTCAGGAGGTCGACGACCCGCGCTGGCGGCAGCACACCCATGAGCGCGAGGCCGGCTTCGAACCTCGGGTACTCCTTGGTGGTCGTGCCGAGCAGCTCGCTGAGCCAGTCGGTGACCTCGGCGCGGCCGGCGTTGGTGATCGCGTAGACGGTGCGCTCAGGACGCTTGCCCTCTCGCTCCGTCTCCTGGGCTTCGATCAACCCACGGCGCGCGAGGCCGTCCACCGTGGAGTAGAGGGAGCCGTAGTTCAGGCGAATGCTCGCGTCGTGGCCGCGCGATCGCATCGTGGCCGCCATCTCGTAGGGGTGCATCGCCTTCTCGCTCAGGACCGCCAGGACGGCGAGCGCGAGTGGATTCGAGCGTTGGCGTCGGGGTGACACATGGGCTCCTGTGAAGGAGAACTGTCGATACCCGACTCAGAGTATTCGAGTACGTGCCGTTGCTGCAAGCGGATTTGACGGTGTCGGGACGCGATGTGTGCGGATAGCCTGGACGGGTCGTCCTCCTTCTTGCACGCACCGGGGGGCGACGTTGACAAGGGGGTGCGTGGCTTCGATTCTGATGATCGAGGTGGGAGAAGCGAGCCGACGTCGCCGGATCGTCGTGAAAGAGCCGGTACCAACAATAAATGCGAACACCAACGAG
>JBEVLJ010000171.1:0-6624 GCA_040509195.1 Acidimicrobiia bacterium | reverse complement strand
CAGCGTTTTCGGTTGCGCTGGACCCGTTGCCGGAGAGCTGCGCGATGAACTGCGGGCGAGGACCGACGAGCCCCGGGTTCGCGTAGTCGAGGATCGCCCAGAGGTCGCCGAGGCCGTTCTCGATCGGCGTGCCCGTGAGCGCGACGCGGATGGTGGCCGGGATGCGTCGCAGCTGCTGCGCGGTGTCGTTCGCGGGGTTCTTGATCGCCTGCGCTTCGTCAAGCACGACGCGCGCCCAGCCGACCTGTTCGAGCGCGGCAACGTCGCGCACCGCGGTGCCGTACGTGGTGATCACCACGTCGGCGTCGGAGATCTCTGCCGCGATGCGGTCGGCGGAGGCGCGCCCAGCACCGTGATGGACGACGACGCGGAGGTCGGGCGTGAACCGCGCGGCTTCCGCCGCCCAGTTGCCGACCACGGCCGGCGGCGCGATCACGAGTGACGGGCCAGACGCCTTCCTCGCGAGGAGGTGCGCCAACATCGTGGGGGTCTTGCCCAGACCCATGTCGAGGGCGAGGCAGCCACCGATCCCTGCGGCGTCGAGGAAGCCCAACCATGCGAGGGCTTCGCCCTGGTAGCTGCGCAACTCGCCGACGAACCCCTTGGGCGGTGCCGCCGGTTCGCCGTTCAGACGCTCGGCCGAGGCCAACAGGTCAGCTGCCCATCCACCACCTTCGACCGAGATGCCGCCCGCGAGCGGCGAGCCTTCGAGGCCCAACGCGAGGCGCAGCATGTCGGCACCGGTGAGTTGCGTGGTGTGCGCCCGCTCGGCGAGTGCGGCCGCCGCCGCGTCGAGGTCGGCGTGATCGATCGCCACCCAGTGGCCACCCGATCGCACCATCGGGCGCGCGTCGCGCGCCAGCGCCGCGATCTCGGCCGCCGTGAGCTCGACATCACCGAACACCGCCGACCAGCGCACATCGGCGAGCTGGCTTGCACCCACGACGGAATCGGACGCCTCGGCGAACACCCGCAACGTGGGCGACGGACTCCGCATCGTGAGCTCGGGCACGCGGACGTCGAAGCCGGCAGCCGCGAGACGCGGCCCCGTCTCGGCCATCAACTCCCAGGCTTCGTCTTGGCTCAGCACCACTTGGCCTCGGCGCGTGCTGCCAGCTCGGAGCAACACCGGCAACATGCGTTCGAGACGACTGAGTTGTTCGTCGAGCTCGCGACGTTGCGCGGGCGAGTTCACGATCGCGTGCTCGATCGGCACCAACGTCGAAGGGGCCGCGCTCGCGTCCTTGCTCGCGGGCGCACCAGACACCTTGTTCGCTGGCGCACCTGACACTTTGTTCGCTGGCGCGAAGACGGCGAGCTCCCACGCGTCGCCGCGGTCAGGCGGATCGAGCCGCACGACCAGCGCGGTGTGATCGCGCGTCGCGGGCCGAGCCCATGCCTCCGCCCGTTCCACCAAGTCGTTCGCGACGCGCAGCGGCGCGTCGAACGCGCTGCCGTCGAGCCGAGCGAGGAACGCTTCGGTGACGTCGGCCGCAGTGCGAACGTTCGGTGGCGCGGCCGGTACCTCGATGCGCCGGGCGCTGTCACGGCAGATCGCATCGACCATGCCGGTGAGCGCCGATCGGGTGAGCGCCCGGGCATCGACGCTCGGGTCGACCGCGGCCACGCTGCCTGGCATCTCGCGCGCGATGTCGTGCAGACGATTCGAGTCGACCAACGCGGGCGTCCAACGCACGGAGAACGACGCGTTCGGACCACGGGCGGCACCGGTGCGACGCCGACGTTGGCGCAGCAGCGGCACCATCGCACCCCGCGCCGTGAGGTCGACGGCCCAGATCGCGACCCGACCGAGCCAGCGCACGCTGGGTGCCACGTCGTCGACCTGGCCGGCACCGGCGGCGACCAACCAGCCGAGGATCTCACCCACGGGCGCGGCCACGGCATCCGCCGCCTCGCCGCCGGGAAGCACCACCGAGGCGTGTTCCGACCACGGTGCGCTGGGCGCACCCGATCCGGCCAACATCGCCTTCACACCGGCACGGTCCGCCGCGGGATGTCCCGGACCGCCGCCCCAGGCCACCACGCGGCCCGGCTCCCACGACGCCTGGAGCTCCAGCACGCCGGGTTCGATCGGTTCGTCGCGAGCCGCGTTCGAACGGGCACTGCTCGTCTTCACGTCGGCGACGGGTTCGTCGTGCTCCTCGATGCCTTCGAAGCGGTTCCAGGCCGCCTGGAAGCGCACGAGGTCGTCCTGGGCATCCGCGAGCACCTGGTTGCGCTCCGCGCCCTGCAACGAGCGCGCCGACGCCAGGTGCGCCTCCGACTCGCGCAGGAGCCGCAGCAAGGCGGCGCGCCACGACGGTCGGTCGGCCTCGAGCGCGGCCAACTCGTCGGGGGTGGCGGCACCGTCGGCTTCGGCCTCGACCCACAGGTCGAGCTGCCACGACGCCACGGGTGTCGTCGGGGCCGTCATGCGCACACCAACACCGGTGGGCGTGTTGTCACGTCATGGGTGGAACGAGCCATTCATCTCCGCCGTCGGAGCGATGTCAGGAGGGACACCCAGCGATCTCGAAGAACCAGAGGTCTCGAAGAACGGAGGGAACCCGAAGAAGCACTCACCGAGGCGCGATATGGGGCACTTCGGTGTTTGGCCCTGGGGCCGGACCCGACCGATGCGCGAAGCAGTTCGGTCGTGGTCGGCACAGCTTACGTCATGAGCGGGCAAGATCGCGCCACGATCAGAGGTCGGCGACCTCGCGCTGGATCGTCGCGAGATCGCACGACGAATAGCCCGAGAAGAACCCGCGGCGGAAGTAGCCGACGCGCAGGAACGTGATCGGCACGTCGGCGCTCACGCCCCGCGCGCGGCTGTACACGAGGAACGCCTGGACGAACTCGTCGAGGTCACCGGGCGACAACGAACCGCCTTGGAGGTACCCGTTGGAGAACGCGGCGCTCCAGCCGCCGCTGTAGCAGTCGGCCTGCAACACCGTGGCGAGGTCGTTCGCACCGACGTCGGCCTGGCCTTGCAGCACCTGGACCCGCGTTGCCATCGGATTCGCGATGAGCGACGCCACGCCGAAGTCGCCGATCTCGTCGTAGATCTGCTGGAGGAACGGCTCGTCGAACGCGATGTAGTCGTCGTCGATGCAGTAGAAGACGCGGTTCTTCACCGTCTTCACCGCGAGCTTGGTGCCCCCGCACGTCGGAATGGTCGACCGCTTGGAGCTGTCGAAGCTGCCGACCGAGTCGATGGCGAGCGGGGTGAACGCGGGCTCCACCTGTGAGTAGAAGTCGTTCAGCAGTTCGATCGCGAGCGGGATCACGTCTTCCGCGTCGACCTCGCCGCCACGGTCGGCCTCCGCCTGGGAGCTGAACGGCAGCTCGACCACGATGGGCGGGTCCTCGAAGTAGGCGGCGCAGCGTTCGGGGCCTTGCTCGAAGCCCTCCTGGAACGCGTTCACGCGATCGAACGCGCTGCCGTGCGCCGAGGAGTCGTCGGCCGACGTGCCCGGCACGTCGCGGAACTCGATGAGCGCAGCGAGTGAGCTCTCGAGGTCGCCGGCCGCCAGGTTGAACGTGCCATCGCCGTCGCTCTGCGCGCGCGTCCACCCACCGGCGAAGCAATCGGCCTGGAGCTCCTTGGAGATGGTGGACTCCCCCGCGTTGTCCGCGCGGTCCTGGATGGCGTGTCCCCATTCGTGCGCGAGCACCAAGGCCACCGCGAAGCCACCGAAGTTCTCGTAGAGGCTCGGCATGAGCGACACGTTGTCGTAGGCGACGAAGTTGTCGCCGTAGCAGTAGAACGCGTTGCCCTTCGCGTCGGCGTAGGTGAGCTTCTGGCCCTGGCACTTCGGCAGCACCGTCTTGGGCCCGGCGGCGAACACCCGGTTCGCCGGCACGGGGAGGTACTTCGCGCCGTAGAGGTCGGGGAACGCCTCCTTCCAGTACGACTGGATGGCCGCGATCGCGTGGGTGACCGACTGCTGGTAGCCCGCGGCCGACGCCGCCGGCGTACGTGCGCTCGCCGGCATCGCGCCCGCCATGCTCGCGGTGGCGAGCGCGACCGCGACGACACCGCCGAGGAACCCTGCCCGTGTCTTCATGCGCCGGATGGTACCGACGCCGCGCATGGTGCGCGCGACCCGTGGCTCAGTGCGCCGTGGGTTCCTGCGTGGCCGCGTGCGACGGACGACGGAAATCGAGAATCTGCTCCCACGGCTCGCCTCGCTGCGCCGCGATGCCGATGAGCGCGGTGGCGATCTCGTCGTCCAACGTTCGAGGCGGGCTCTGCTCGAGCGCGTTGACCAGGCGGCGCAGGTTCGGCAACTCGTCGGACGCCCGGTCGGCGAGTACACGGTGGTACGACCCGATGCGGTCGTTGGCGAGGTCGCGCTGGCGGATCGCGTTGACCGACGCGCCGACCGCCACTCGGTTGGCGAGATTCCACGCCTCGAGCGCGTCCACTTCGTTGAAGCCTTGTGCGGTGAGCGTGGCGATCATGGCGTCGACCTGGACGACCATGCGATCGACCCCGAAGACGCCGCGCTGCACCTGGTACAGGAATTCGGGGCGCTGCGTGAAGGTCTCGAAGGCGTAGCGGGCCCACTCCATCAGCCACTCCGCCCAGTGCTGGCCGCGGTCGGCAGGGAGCTGCATCACGCGCGTCGAGTACTCGGTGGCCAGCTGCATGAGGTCGGCTCGGCCGTCGACGTGGTGATACAGCGCGGGCACGCTCACCCCGAGCTTCTCCGCGACCGCTTTCATCGTGACGTGGTCGAGTCCGATCTCCGACGCGGCGCGGGCGATCATCTCGCGATCGAGGCGCGGCGGCCGCCCGACCTTGCGCCGGACGGTGCACGCGTCGCCGTCGGTGTGGGCAACGTCGGCGCTCGCGGCTCCGGAGAATTCGGCCGCGCCGACCTGGCTCATTCTGCCCACCCTACGACAACACGACCCCTGCGCGTGGAGGCTGGCCGAGCGAGGAGCGCCCGTGTGACATCAGCTGACGAGGGGCTCCAGGCCCATGCGGGCTCGCACCTCGGGGCGTCGGAGTGGCGGCATCGTCTTCGGCGGCTGACGGCGCGGTGGCACCTCCGCGAGGAGCGCGCTGACGATCGCGGCGATCTCGTCGGCCGCCTCGTGCATGCGGTCGTGCGTGGCACCCGTGGGTTTCGTCACACCCGTGACCTTGCGGACGAACTGCATCGCGGCGGCCTCGACCTCCTCCTCGGTGGCAGGGGGTTCGAGGCCTCGGAGCTCAGTGATGTTTCGGCACATGCGTGCAGGCTACGCCGGCGTTCGGCGCTCGCCGCTGAGGCCTGCGGCTTGATGCGCGGCGGGACGGGTCGCTACGTTGGCCGGCGTGATCATCGTGGTGGCGGCACTCAAGGGCGGGGTGGGCAAGACGACGACGGCGGTGTACCTCGCCGCGGTGGCCGCAGGCACCCGCGACCACAGCACGTTGATCGACGCCGACCCGCAGGCGAGCTCGGCCGACTGGCTCGAGGTCGCCGACGACGAGGTGTTCGATCGCATCACCTTGATCGAGGCACCCACCGATCGTCTGTTGCTCAAGAGCCTCGACCGGGTGGAGGCCGGGACCGTCACGATCGTCGACACGCCGCCCGGACACGAGCGCCTCCTCGCCAAGGCCGTCGAGCGCGCCGACGCCGTGGTGATCCCCACACGCGTCGGTGGCGTCGAGACGCCGCGCGTCGAAGCCGTGCTCGACCTGGTTCCCCGTCGCACCCCGGTCGGGCTGGTGATCTGCTCGGCTCGCACGTACACGCGCGACTACCAGGACATGCTCGCCGCCTGGAAGGAAGCGAACGTCGAGGTGTGGGGCAGCGTGTCGGAGCGCGTGGGCATCGCGGCGGGTCCGCAGACCTCGCTGTCGCCCGACGGGCTCGACGCCTACCGATCAGTGTGGAAGCGCGCCCGCAGCTGACGTCGCGCGGGCAGATCACGTGGGCCGACGCAGGTTGATCGATTCACGCTGGCCGATTCACTCCGGGAAGTGTTGCTCCACCAACTCGCCGAACCGTGTGATGATCGGCGACGATCGTCGGCCCATCCACCACAGGCTGAACATCTCCGCCGCGGCTTCACGCGGGTTCGTCCCCGCGTAGTGCGAGACGTCGTTCACGAGGCGCGCGTAGGCGGCCGCCCAATCCGTAGGTGCGTCGCGCTCGCGACCGCGCAGCGCCAGCTCGAGTGAATCCACGCCCAAGGCCTTCCCCAGCGAGGCATTGAACTCCACGTACGCGCGTCCCGAGGTGCGCACCTCGGCGTCGAGGTAGTGCCAACACTCGTGGGCGACGACCGCGTCGACGTTCGCACACGGCCGGTCGTCGGCACGCGCGACGCGGGCGCGACCTTCCGCTCGCCACCGCGCACGTTGCTCGATCATGAGGCCGCTCGCCACGAAGTTCGGCGTGAGCGCGATGGATCCCGACGCGCCTTCCGCGATGCCGGCGATGTTGCCCGACGTGAGCCCGTCGCCGCCGTGGTCGAACGAGATCTTGGTGATTCCCGACGCCGCACGACCGAACCGCGCCTTCACCGCGAACATCGTGTCGATCGCCGCGGCGATCGGTTCCGCGAGCAGATCCGTTCCGCGCGGCAACCGCACCTTCGCCGACATCGCGTTCGACGTCG
>JBEVLJ010000170.1:0-7852 GCA_040509195.1 Acidimicrobiia bacterium | reverse complement strand
TCACCACGCTGGAAGAGGCCCGAACCGTGCGCCGTGGGGAGGATCTCCACCTCGGCGCTCAGCGGCCGGATGTCGGTGGTGCCGCGGCCGTCGATGCGCACACCTTCGTTGACGATGCGGCTGCGGACGACCTTCTTCTGCAGCGATCGGAACGCCGGCTTGATCTGCTTCGCACGACCCGCGTACTGCTGCGGCTCGTCGGCGGTGCCCACCATCGCGAGCAGCAGGCCTTCGAGGATCTGGTCGAGGCGGTCGTTGCGCGTGGTCTTGTCGGCAATCGACATCGCCTCCTTGGTGGAGTCGGTGGCGATGTCGGCCACGGCGTCGAAGACGTCGTCGTCGTAGTCGGAGTGGATGTCGTACGGGATGGGCGCGATCTCGCCCTTCTCGCGGATCACGGCAGCGCGCAGTTGCTTCTGCAGCTCGATCGACGCGGCGATCCACTGCTTGGCCTCGTCGAGACCGCCGGCGATCGTCTCTTCGTCGACCTTCGGCGCGCCGTCTTCGTACAGGCGCCACGTGGCTTCGGTGCCGCCGGCCTCCACCATCATGATGGCGATGTCGCCGTCTTCGAGCATGCGGCCTGCGACCACGAGCTCGAACGTGGACTCGGTGCTCTCCTCGAACGTGGGGTGCGCGATCCAGTGGTCACCCTGACGCGACAGGCGCACCGCGCCGATCGGGCCGTCGAACGGGATGCCCGACACCATCAGCGCGGCGGACGCGCCGTTGATCGAGAGCACGTCGTGCGGGTTGACGAGGTCGGCGCCGAGGATGGTGGCGACCACCTGCACCTCGTTGCGGAAGCCCTCGGGGAACGACGGGCGCAGCGGCCGGTCGGTGAGTCGACAGGTGAGGATCGCGGGCTCGCCGGGGCGACCCTCGCGGCGGAACACGCCACCGGGGATCTTGCCGGCCGCGTACATGCGCTCCTCGACGTCGACCGTGAGCGGGAAGAAGTCGATGCCTTCACGCGGCTTGCTCGTGGTGACGGTGCTGAGGATGGTGGTGTCGCCGACCCTCACGAGCACGGCACCGTGCGCCTGCGGCGCCAGTTTGCCGGTCTCGAGGGTCATCGTGAGGCCGGCCGCGTTGATCGAGCCGCTCACTGCAATGGGGGAAGTCGCCATGTGGCGCGTCCTTTCGTGTGCCTGTCCTGAGTCTTGGCCCAGGTGCCAGGTTGAGGGCGCTGTGCGGTTCCCAGTTGTCGCCGTCCGGACGTTCCCCTGCGGGTTCCCGGGCGGTGGCGACTGACAACCGACGCAAGCGCTTGCGAATTGATCTGAGACGCGGAACGGACCGGCACGGTGGCCGGTCCGAGCTTCCGTGTTACCGCCGCAGTCCGAGCTTGGCGATCAGCGCCCGGTATCGCTCGACGTCGTTGCGTGCCAAGTAGTCGAGGAGACGCCGACGCCGACCGACCAGCATCAGCAGCCCGCGGCGCGAGTGGTGATCCTTGCCGTGGACCTTGAGGTGCTCGGTGAGGTGGTCGATCCGGCCACTGAGCAGGGCAACCTGCACCTCCGGCGAACCGGTGTCGGTGTCGTGGAGGCGGTGCTCGGCGATCGTTGCGGTGGTGTCGGGCATGGTTGTTGAGCGTTCTCTCTTGCGGAGGTGTACGGAAACGCGCCCGGCCGCGTGCCGGAACGCAACCGGGAACCCTACCAGCTTGCCGCTCGCCGACGGGTCTCCGCCACGTCGATCTCCATGCGCTCGATGAGTGCACCGACGGAGTCGAACCGCTCCTGGCCCCGGATCGTGGAGTGGAACCGGACGGAGGCGGTGCGGTCGTAGAGGTCGCCGCTGAAGTCGAGCAGGTGGGCCTCGAGCAGGAGCAGGCCGTGGTCCTCGTAGAAGGTGGGGCGACGGCCGAGCGAGATGGCGGCGACTCCCGAGACGTCGTCGCCGTCGGGGCCGGGTGCTGTGAACATCCCCGCATAGACACCGTCGGCCGGCAGGCAGGCTCGCTCGGGGACCGCGACGTTGGCGGTCGGGAATCCGAGCTCCCTCCCCCGCTGGTCGCCGTGCTCCACCGTGCCGCGCACCTCGTGGGGGCGGCCGAGCATCGCGGCCGCGGCCTCCACGTCGCCGGCGGCGAGCAGCTCGCGGATGCGGGTCGACGAGTAGACGGTGCCCCCTGACTCGGCGACGAGGCCCACCCCGATCACCTCGAAGCCGAGCTCCGCGCCCATGTGTTCGAGCAGCGCGACGTTGCCGCCTCGGCCCTTGCCGAAGTGGAAGTCGGCGCCGACCACCACGACACGCGCGCCCGCGCCGTCGACGAGCACCTCGTGCACGAACTCCTCCGCACTCTCGGTGCTGCGCTCCTCGTCGAACCGGATCACCGAGCAACGATCGACGTAGCCCGTGGCCGCGAGCAGCGCGAGCTTCTGGTCGGGCAGCGTGAGCAGCTTCGGGGCCGACTCGGGGCGCACCACCTCGGCGGGGTGGCGGTCGAAGGTGATGCACGTGGCGTCGAGGTCGCGCGCGTCGGCGAGCTCGCGCACGAGCCTGAGCACCGACTGGTGGCCGAGGTGCACGCCGTCGTACACGCCGATCGTGACCACCGCGCCGCGCTCGGTGCGCAAGTCGGCGATGCGCTCGAAGATTTCCATCACCCTGATGTTGGCACGGGGGATGCTGTCACGCGAGCACCACCGCTGGTCGACACGTGGCACCGATTCGTTCGTAGACCGCCACCAACGTGGGCTCGGACCCGTCGGTCGCGTGGTCGGTGCTCAGGAGCGCGAAGGCGCCATGCTCGTCGACCGCGGCCGCCGCGTCGCCGAGCGCGCTGGTGGGGAGTGACTTCCCGTGCGACGCGGCGATGGCCTGCTCCTCATCGGCCGCGACCTGCGGCAGGTCGCGCATCATCGCGACGAGGCCGATCCGCGCGGCATCGGGATCGGCGATCACGTCGTCGAGTGGATGCGACTCGTCGATGGAGAAGCTGCCGACTCGCAATCGGCGGAGACTGCCAAGGTGTGCGCACCCGTCGAGCGCCACCCCCATGTCGGCGGCGAGCGTGCGGATGTAGGTGCCGCTGCTGCAGTCGACGACGACCGTCGCCACCGGGTGGTCGCCCGGCTCGAACGCTTCCACCTCGAACCGATCGATGCGCACCGGACGCGGCGGGCGATCCACCTCGATCCCCTTGCGCGCGAGCTCGTGCAGGCGTTGCCCACCGATCTTGATCGCGGAGACCATCGGCGGCACCTGCTCGATGTCGCCGAGGAAATGCTTGGTCGTCGCTTCGACCTGCCCGCGATCGATCTGCGGCATCGGCTGCTCGTGGAGCACGTCGCCGGCCGCATCGAGCGTGCTGGTCGCGACGCCGAACACGATCGTGCCGCGATACGACTTGCCCGCCTCTTGCAGGTAGCGCAGCAGACGCGTGCCGCGACCGAGGCCGATCAACAACACCCCGGTCGCGTCGGGATCGAGCGTGCCCGCGTGGCCGACGCGCTTCTGGCCGTACACGCCGCGCAACTTCGCGACGACGTCGTGCGACGTCCACCCGGCGGGTTTGTCGACGACGACGAGACCGTCACACATCGCTTGCTTACTCGTACTCATGAATTTGAGCTCAGAGCGCGGCGCGGATGCGCTCGACGACCTCGGGGATCGGGAGCATCGATTCGAATCCGGCGGCGAAACGGTGACCGCCGCCGCCCTGCGACTCGGCGATCGCACGCACGTCGGCATCGCCGAGCGAACGGAGGCTCACCCGCACGCCGTGGCCGACGGGCTCCTCCTTGATCACGCACGTGACCTCGGCCTCGCGCGTACGGCGCAGGATGTCGATGAGGCCTTCGACCTCTTCGACGGTCACGTCGTGGCGTTCGAGCAGGTCTTGTGTGACGGCGGTCCACACGAAGCGTCGCTCCAGATCGAGCTCCGCGTTCGCGAGCGCCTCGCTGAGGAGCTTGAGGTACGCGAACCGGTGTTCCTCGAAGAGCTGGCGCGACAGGCGCGACACCGGCACGTCGTACTCCACGAGCTCGCGCGCGAGGTCGAACACGCGCGGCGTGGTGGTGTCGTACTGGAAGCGTCCGGTGTCGCACACGAGCGCGGCGTACAGCGCGACCGCCGCGTGGTCGGTGAGAGGGAGACCGAGTTGGTCGATGAGGCGACGAACGAGCACGCCGCTCGCGGCGGCATCGGGGTCGATCACGTTGATCGTGCCGTACCGCGTGTTCGACACATGGTGGTCGAGCACGATCAACGTGCCCGCCGCGCGCGCGTTCGCTTCGAGCTCGCCCAGGCGCGCGAACGACCCGCAGTCGAACGTGACCATCACCTCGGGTGCGGCGGGGAAGTCGGCCGGCTTGGTGAGGAGATCGAGGCCCGGCAGCTCGCGGTAGTGCGGCGCGACCTGGAACGGCGACGGGAACGACGCCACGACCTTGCGACCATCGGCGCGCAACACGTGCAGCAGTCCGAGCATCGAGCCGAGTGCGTCGCCGTCGGGGTTGATGTGGCACGCGAGCGCAACGGTGCTCGCGCCGTCGATCGCGGCGCCCGCGTCGGCCAGCGCTTCGTCGACGCTGCGATCGCGCGCGTTCACGTGAGCTCGTCCTCCGCGAGCGCACCTGATGCGCTGCCGTCCTCGGAGTGCAGCCGCGAGATGATCTCCTCGATGCGACGGCCCTCTTCGATCGAGGGGTCTTCGCGGAAGGTGAGCTCGGGCGTGAACTTCATCTTCACCGAGCGACCGAGCTCCGCGCGCAGATGCGGCGTGGCTGCCTTGAGTGCGGCAGCAGTCGCAGCGCGGGTGTCGTCGTTGGTGGTCAGCACCGGCTCTCCCCCACCTCGACGCTCGGGCACGACGAGGGACGAATAGTAGACCGTTGCGTAATGCAGGTCGGCGCTGACCTCGACGCCGGTGATCGTGACGAGGCCGAGGCGCGGGTCCGACAATCGTTCGATCTGCTCCGCCAGCGATTCGCGCACGACCTCGTTGACGCGCGCGACACGCGGGTACTTGCGCGGTGCTTGCCGACGACGAGCCATCACCAGTCCTGCAATCGGTCGGAGTTCTCGAGCCACGCGACCTCAGTGCCGAGCACCTCGATGTCGGCCGCGCCATTCAGATAACGCTCCGCGGCGTCGAGCAGTTCCTGCACCCGACCGTCGCTCTCCGCGATCACCGCGACGCCGATCGTGGCGCGCTGCCACTGGTCGAGGTGGTCGACCTCGGCCACCGACAGGCGGAAACGGTGACGCAGTCCGTCGACGATCGGACGGATCACCGCCCGCTTCGCCTTCAGCGACCGGCTCTGCGCGATGTGGAGGTCGAACGTGATGGCCGCGGCGTGCACACCTCCATTGTGGTGCGTGCCACCCCGATCCGTGAAGCGGGCGGCCGAACCTCTGCCTCACCCGATTCGTCCGAAATTGCGTTCAGATCCCGCGCATAGCGCGCGCTGGGAGCGCAATTTCGTGAAGACTCGTCGTGATGACGAACCGACCGGATGCCGATCTCGAAGCCGTGGGCGGTGCGTGGAGCATGGTGCTCGCCGCACTCGAAGGGCTCGACGACGATGCGGCGCGAGGACTCTCCGCCCTCCCCGGCTGGACGCGTGGTCACGTCGTGACGCACATGGCGCGTTCGGCCGACGGCGATCGCGGGTGCGCGGAGCATGCGGCGCGTGGCCAGGTGGGCGTGAAGTATCCCGGCGGTTCGGAAGCCCGGGCCGCCGGCATCGAGGCGGGCGCGCCACGTCACGCCAGCGAGCTCGTCGCCGACCTCGGGGTGGCGCAACGCCGCTTGATGGCGACCTGGCAGACGCTGCCCGACGCCGCGTGGCCGGCGCTCGCCGACACACCCGCCGGCATGCGCACGATCGCCGACACCGTGCTCGCCCGTCGACGTGAGCTGCTCGTTCACCTCGTCGACCTCGACGTCGGCGTGACGCCGAGTGACCTTCCGGCCGACTACCTCGTCGCCGACGCCGACTGGATCGCGGAGAACCGCGCCGACTGGTCGCTTCCGACGAGCTGACCACGTGGGTCAGGCGGTGCGGGCGATCTCGCGCTCTTCGTAGGTTTCGATGATGTCGCCGGGCTTGAGGTCTTGGTAGTTCTCGAGCCCGATGCCGCACTCGAAGCCGGTTGCGACCTCGCGGACGTCTTCCTTGAAGCGCCGCAGCGACGCGATCGCGCCGTTCCAGATGACCACGCCCTCGCGCAGGAAACGCACCTTCGATCCACGGGTGATCACGCCGTTGCGCACGAAGCAACCGGCAACGCGACCGACACGCGGCACCGAGAACACCTCGCGCACCTCGGCGTCGCCCGTGACCACTTCCTGGAACTCGGGCTTGAGCATGCCGAGCAGCGCCGACTGCACGTCTTCGATGATCTGGTAGATCACCTCGTAGAGGCGCATGTCGACGCCTTCGAGCTGCGCGAGCTCGCGTGCCTTGCGGTCGGGACGCACGTTGAAGCCGATGATCGACGCATTCGACACCGCGGCGAGGTTCACATCCGACTCGGTGATCCCACCGACCGCTCGGTGCACGAACGACAGGCGTACCTCTTCGTGCGTCTGGTCGAGCTTGCGCAGCGTTTCGGTGAGCGCCTCGAGTGAACCCTGCACGTCGGCCTTGACGACGAGGTTGAGCGTCGCGACCTCGCCGCGCTGCACCATCGCGAAGATGTCTTCGAGACGGGCACCACCCGAGAGGCTCATCGGGTGCTTCAGGGTCGCGGCCTTGCGGCGGTAGGCACGCGCCTCGGCGACGGTCCGCGCCGTCTTCTCGTCGCGCGCGACACGGAGTTCGTCGCCTGCAAGCGGCACGTCGTCGAGCCCGAGCACCTCCACTGGCACCGACGGACCGGCCTCGGTGACCGACTGGCCCTTCTCGTCGAACATGGCGCGGATCTTGCCCCACGCACCGCCGGCGACGATCGGGTCGCCGACGCGCAAGGTGCCGGTGTCGACCAGTGCGGTGACGACCGGACCACGACCCTGGTCGAGGTTCGACTCGAGCACCATGGCACGAGCTGACGCCTTCGGGTTCGCGACGAACTCCTCGACCTCGGCGACGAGCAACAGCGCGTCGAGCAGCTCGTCGACACCTTCACCGGTGGGCGGCGCGACGTCGATGACGATCGTGTCACCACCCCAGGCTTCCGGCACGAGCTCGCGCTCGACGAGCTGCTGACGGACGCGCGTGGGATCGGCGTCTTCGCGATCGACCTTGGTGATGGCCACGACGATCGGCACGTCGGCCGCCTTCGCGTGGTTGATCGCTTCGATGGTCTGCGGCATCACTCCGTCGTCGGCGGCGACGACCAACACTGCGATGTCGGTGGCGCGCGCACCACGAGCCCGCATGGCGGTGAACGCCTCGTGACCCGGGGTGTCGATGAAGGTGATGACCTGACCGTTGTGCTGCGCCTGGTACGCACCGATGTGCTGCGTGATGCCACCGGCTTCGCCCGCGACCACGTTGGCGCTGCGGATGCGGTCGAGGAGCGTGGTCTTGCCGTGGTCGACGTGACCCATCACGGTGACGATCGGCGGGCGCGGCTCGTCGTTCGCGTCGTCGTACTCCTCTTCGTCACCAAGGAGTGCTTGCAGTTCGAGCTCGGCCTCTTGACCCGGCTCCACGAGCAGCACTTCGGCGCCGAGCGACTCGGCGATGAGATCGATCATCTCGTCGGCGAGCGACTGCGTGCCGGTGACCATCTCGCCGGCGTCGAACAGCAGGCGCACGAGGTCGGCAGAGGTGCGGTTCAGCTTCGGCGCGAGCTCCTGGATGGTGCTGCCACGCTCGACGACGATCTCCCCCTCGGGGATGGGCGCGTCGGCCGGCGTGAGCTGGGGCAACGACGCCGGACCGAG
>JBEVLJ010000169.1:0-5712 GCA_040509195.1 Acidimicrobiia bacterium | reverse complement strand
CAGCGGGTCGAGGAAGTAGGTGACGTCGGCGGCGACGTCCTTGGGCGCGTTGCGCTGCATCTTCTCGAGCAGCGGGATCTGCTCGGCGATCGTCTTCTTGCGCTCGATCAGCTTGTCGTACTTCGCCGCGGCTTCGCAGAATCCCGGCTTCGGGTCGGGGAGATCCTCGCCGCGTGAACACGACACGGTGAGCAGTGGCAACGCCACCGCGAGGGCGAGGAGCAGATGCGTTGGCAGCGAGCGGCGCACGCGTTGATTGTGCTCGGCGGAAGCCGAAAGGTTCGGGTCGCGCGCCGACTGACCTTCGCAAGTGAACAGTGGGGGCCGATTGCAGGGTTTCGGTGCGGTTGCGCGGCGTGGGTCCTAGGGTGCACGCAGGTGCTGATTGGCGCCTGAAGCATTTGAGAGACGCCTGGTTCGGGCTCGACGACCGTGTGGTCGTCGCCCGTTCGGGCTCGACGCCTCCCGATGATGGAGGACCGCCTTGTCTCTTCTCGCCTCGCCTGCCTCGGTCGCGGACCCTACCGCTGAACCGACCGCGCAACCCGTGAGCACTCGTCGCACGCTGCTCGGGTTCGTGGCCACTCGACGCGTCGTCGAAGTCATCCTGACCGTGATCCTCGGCGTCGGTGGTGGCTTGCTGCTGTTCGGCGCGAACTTCGGGTTGGACATGGTGCACGACCAGCTCGCGGCGCAAGCGATCGTGTTCCCCTCGAAGGGAAGCGAATCGTTGAAGCCGGCTGAGTTCCCGGGACTGCAGCAGTATGCCGGCGAGAAGGTCGACAACGGCGCGAAGGCGAAGGCCTACGCGAACGAGTACATCGACGCGCACCTCACCACGGTTGCCGATGGCAAGACCTACTCGCAGGTCAGCGCGCTCGCCCAGGCGAACCCGACCGACGCCAAGGTGGCGGGCCAGGTCGCCGCGCTGTTCAAGGGCGAGACGCTGCGGGGGTTGCTGTTGTACGCGTGGGGTTGGTCGGTCGTGAGCACCATTGCGCTCTACGCCGGCATCGCCGCGATGCTCGGCTTCGTGATCATGTTGCTTGTGACGATCGGTGACTTCCTCGCCGACCCGAGGATCGCGTCCCGTCACCTCGCCCGCACATGAACTGGTACTCAGGCGCGCTCGTCCGCGAATCCGACACGGCACCGACAACGCGCCTCCCCGAGCAGTTCGACGGCGTGCCCGTTCGCCCGTTCCTGGCCCGTGTTCGTCGAGCGACGAGTCCGCGCCGGTCTCCGGGGCTGACTCGCTCGACATGGTTCGCCGTGCCCCCGACGTTCGTGGGGCGACGGGAGCGGCTTGAGTAGCGTGGTGGGATGAGGTCGAGTCAGTGAAGTGGTTCCGTCGCGGTCAAGACTCCGGCTACCGATACTCGGCCTGGGACGGCACCCAGACCGGCTTCGATCTCGACGCGGAGTCGCTGCTCGACGAGATGGGCGACGACCTGCTCTACCACGGCGACCTCAACGCGGCACTGCGGCGGATGATGCAGCAGGGGTTCCGCGACCGGAACAACGAGCAGCTCATGGGACTGCGCGAGATGTTGCAGAAGCTGCGCGAACGCCGTCGTGAAGAGCTCGAGAACCGCGACCTCGGCGGCGTGTACGACGACATCGCGCAGCAGCTCGAAGAAGTCGTCGACATGGAGCGCGAGGGCATCGAGCGTCGCGTCGACGAAGCGACCGCGTCGGGCGACCGTCGTCGTCAGGAGATCCTCGAAGACTCCGCCCAGACCCATCAGATGGAGCTCGACATGCTCCCGCCCGATCTCGCGGGCAAGGTGCAGCAACTGCAGAACTACGAGTTCATGGACGACGCCGCGCGGGAGCGGTTCGAAGAGCTGATGGACCAGCTGCGGGAGCAGATACTCCAGAGCCACTTCAACCAGATGGCCGAGGGCATGCAGAACATGACCCCCGAGAAGATGCAACAGATGAAAGACATGATGAACGAGCTGAACCAGATGCTCGAGCAGCGTGAGGCGGGGGAGGAGCCCGACTTCGAGGGCTTCATGGACCGCCACGGTGAGTTCTTCCCGGGCAATCCGGAAACCCTCGACGAGCTGCTCGAGCAGATGGCGCAGTCGATGGCGCAGATGCAGCAGATGCTCAACTCGATGACGCCCGAGCAGCGCGCGCAGCTGATGGCGCTGTCGGAGTCGCTGCTCGAAGACATGGACCTGCGTTGGCAGGTGGATCAGTTGTCACGCAACCTGCAGCAGGCGTTCCCCGATCTGCCCTGGAACAACTCGCAGAACTTCAGCGGCGACAACCCGCTCTCGATGGGTGAGATGCCGGGCCTGCTCGACACGATGGGCGACCTTGACTCGCTCGAGCACATGATGCGGAACGCGACGCAGCCCGGTGAGCTCGCCGAGGTGGATCTGGAACGCGCGCGCGAACTGCTCGGTGACGACGCGGCGAAGTCGCTCGACCGTCTACGCGAGCTCACGAAGATGCTGGAAGACGCGGGGCTCATCGAGCAGCGCGAAGGTCGCCTCGAGCTCACGCCGCGGGCGATCCGCAGCATCGGTCAGAAGGCGCTCGGCGACATCTACCAGAAGCTGATGAAGGACCGCGCCGGGCGTCACGAGGTGGAGCGCACTGGGATCGGCAACGAGCACGCGCACGACCACAAGCCGTACGAGTTCGGCGATCCCTTCCACCTCAACGTGCAGGAGACGGTGAAGAACGCGATCTGGCGCTCGGGCGCCGGCACGCCCGTGCGCCTGTCGCCCGAAGACTTCGAGGTGGAGCGCACCGAGACCCTCACTCGTTCGGCGACGGTGTTGATGCTCGACGTGTCGATGTCGATGCCGATGCGCGACAACTTCTTGCCGGCAAAGAAGGTGGCGATGGCGCTGTACTCGCTCATCACGAGCCAGTACCCGCGCGACTACTTCGGGCTCGTGTCGTTCGGGCGGGTCGCGCGCGAGGTGAAGCCCGAGCTCTTGCCGGAGATGAGCTGGGACTTCGAGTGGGGCACCAACATGCAGCACGCGCTGTTGTTGGCGCGCAAGCAGCTCGCATCGCAGAGCGGCACCAAGCAGATCATCATGGTCACCGACGGGGAGCCGACCGCTCACATCGAGCAGGGCGAGGCCTACTTCCAGTACCCGCCGTCAGCGGCCACGATCGAAGAGACGATGAAGGAGGTGATGCGATGCACGCGCGACGGCATTCGCATCAACACCTTCATGCTCGACGAGAGCTACTACCTGCGTGATTTCGTCGAACGACTCACGCGGGTCAACGGCGGCCGCGCGTTCTTCACCAACGCCGACACGCTCGGCGACTACGTGCTGGTCGACTTCCTCGACCAACGCCGCACGTCGAACCGCAACCGCCGCGCGTCCTGATTTCGCTCGCCGCTGAGGCCTGCATTTCTGCGTTCGGCACGCAGCCCAGCGGCTTGCGCCAGGATGCGGAAGAAATGGGCCGAGCTCGAACGATTCGGCCTGATGCGTCTCACCGCTTGCGCGTCTCCGTTCGGAATCACCGGCGCTGAGCACGCGGACGCACACGTCCTGGCGCAAGCCGCAGGCCTCAGCGGCGAGCGCCCAACATGCTGGCGGAGGGACAGGGATTTGAACCCTGGGTGAGTTTCCCCACAATGGTTTTCGAGACCATCCGATTCGGCCGCTCTCGCACCCCTCCGTCGGCCATCCTACCGACGGCTTCGTGACCGTTCCGAGGCCAAGACGTCCGAGCGTGGGCGCCGTACGATGAGGCATGCAGTTCCAGTTCATCGCCGGCTTCGGACCGATCGGTGCCGACCCGCCCGCAACGTTCGACTTCTGGTCACGCACGTTGGGGATCGAGTTCGCCGAACCCGCGCCGGGCTACCACCACGCCGAGGGACTCGACGGCGCGAAGGCATTCGCGCTGTGGCCGCTGTCGCAAGCCGCTGAAGCCACGTTCGGCACGACGGAATGGCCGGCCGACCGACCGGTGCCGCAGGCGTGGATCGAGCTCGAAGTCGAGTCGCCGGACGCGGTCGGGCGGGTCACCGAAGAGCTGCGCGCAGCAGGCCAGGAGATCCTCGTCGATGCGCACGAAGAGCCGTGGGGCCAGACGACGGCTCGGCTCATGAGCCCCGAGGGGCTGCTCGTGGGCGTCTCCTACATGCCGAGCTTCCACGAGTTGCCGGGGTGAGCAGGGACGCGTCAGCCTCGACGTGATGCGAAGAAGGCCTTGAGCCGGCTCGACGACGCGGCGGCACCCACGCCACCGCGCACTTCGACGCGGTGGTTGAGGCGCGCGTCGGTGGTGAGCTCGTAGAGGCTGGTGACCGCGCCGGCCTTCGGATCGGTGGCGCCGTAGGCCAGTTCGGCGACGCGTGCGTTCACGAGCGCGCCCGCGCACATCGCACAGGGCTCGAGCGTGACCACCATCACGCAACCGTCGAGGCGCCACCCACCCATCACTGCGGCAGCGTCACGCAACGCGAGCACTTCCGCGTGAGCGGTGGGGTCGCCCGTGAGCTCGCGTTCGTTGTGACGGCGCGCGATCACCTCGCCGGTGTCGATGCGCGCGACGACCGCGCCGATCGGCACGTCGTCGTGCGCCAGCGCCGCGTCGGCCTCGTCGAGCGCGACCCCCATGAGCGCGTCGACGTCGTACGTCACGAGCGGGTCCCGCTGCGGGGCGCACGCGTGGCGCGGATGTACGCCTCGCCGCGCGGCGAGAGTCGGTACCCGACCGGCAAGCTGAGGGTGAGGCCGAGGTTCTTGAGCTTGCGCACGTCGATCTTGAACTCGGCCGTCTCGCGCCCGAACGACGCCGCGAGGTCGGGTGCGCGCGTGGCGGGGCGGGCCTCGATGGTGTGCAACACGTCGCGTGTCCACGCGCCGTGCGAGCTGCGCGTGTCGAGCCGGTCGAGGCGGACGTTGATCGCGTCGACGTCGTCGGCCGTGAGCGATGCGGACGCGGCGAGCTCGGCACGCGGATCCGGCTCGGTGACGAGATGGAATTGGATGCGCGTGACCGGAAGCGACGGATCACCGCGAAGATCCGCAACGAGTGCGCTGGCGTTCGCGAATCCCGAGCGGCGCGCGTCGGCGTTGGTGATCTTCGCCGGGTCGACCGTCGTGACCTTCTCGATCTCCAAGATCCCCGCGGCGGTGCGCGTGCGTCGGCCGGCAACTGCCTGGGGACGTTTCCACCGGCGGAAGGTGACGGTGACGCTGCCGTCCTGGATCAGCGACCAGAAGCGCTTCTCGAACAGCACGCATCGCAGAGTACGCGCGTCGTCACCTGCGCAGGTCAGCGTGTCGCGGTGGTGTGGTGTGCCCGCAGCGCGGCCAACCATTCGTCAGTCATCTGCGCCGAGCGGAGTCGCACCACGGGAGGTGCATCAGGGTCGCGTTCCCACGCGTCGATCTGCGCTCGCTTGCGCTTGAAGCTGCGGAAGTGCCACAGGATGATCGAGTCGGGTCCCAGCTCTGATCGCAGCGTCACGACGTTGCCGTTGCACACCGATTCGCGCGTGACGATCCGACGCCTCGTTCGTCGAACCAAACGCGTGAGCGAAACGAGGCGCGGGTAGTCGAGCGCCACGATCAACTCGGTGCGCGGCAGCACGACGTCGCGGAAGTGGCTGTACGTGGTGTCGAGCACCCATTCGTCGGACTGCGCGATCTGGCTGGCGAGCTCGCGTTGCTCGTCGCGGGGTCGTTCCCGCCAGCCGGGCAGCCAGCCGATCTC
>JBEVLJ010000168.1:0-6551 GCA_040509195.1 Acidimicrobiia bacterium | reverse complement strand
CGCGGCCGGCTACCTCGCCACCGGAGTCGGGTGGTGGGCGGCCGCGCTCCTCGTCGTGCCGCTGGCCCTTCTCCCGGATCGCCTCGCCCGTCGCCGTCGTCGCACGCACCGCATGCGCCGAGCGATGCGATCGCTGCTGGGGCCGACGATCGTCGTGGTGCTGCTGGCGGGAGCGGTGATCGTCGCGGTGTGCTCCCCCTCCGCCGCGTCATTGACGAACGGTGTCGCGTTGGCAGTGTTCGGTGTGATGTTGGGCGCGGAGCTCCGGGTCACAGGGCGCGTCGCGCTGCCCGGCATCCTCGTCATCGTCGTGGTGCCCGCCTTCGTGCTCCTCACCGGGCTCGTCGCGATGTGCGTCGGCGTCGCCGCCGCGGCGCTGGCGGTGGTGTTCGCCACGCCATCGCGTACCGTCGCCCGTGCGTGGCTGCCGATCCTCGGCGTCGCGCTGAGCGTGGCGGGAGCGTGGATCGTGTACTCCGAGATCTCGAGCGGCGACGACGTTGCGCGGGGTCTCTGGCGCGCGGTGGCGGCGGCCATGGCGTTCGAGCTCCTGCTCGTCGGGTTCGGGTCGCGCCGGCGGGTCGACGTGGTGTGGACCCTTCCCGTGGTGGTGAGTGCCGCCGCGCTGGCGCTGGTGTGGGCCGCCCTCGGCGCGCCCGGGATCGTCGTGTTCGCCGGTGGGATGCTGTTCGTGTTCGCAGTGGTGGCGTGGTGCGCTGCACCGCCGTGGCCGAGCCGGTTGCTCGTGCCGATCGTGACCGCACTGCCGTCGTCGACGACGCGCCGGCGGGTGGTGGTGTTCGTGTTGGCGTGCACCTCAGTGGGCCTGGCCTGCGGGTCGGTGGGTCGTGAAGGTCAGACGCGCGACGTGTGGGTGTTGCTCGCGGTGTTCGTCGGCCTGCTGCAGGGCTCGGTCGCGATGGTGGTGGTGCGCCAGTGGCGGTTCGTTTCGTGGCGTCGCGCCTGCGACGCGGCGGTCGTGATCGGCGCATGCGGCGTGCTCGTCACCGCCTACGTGTTGCTCGGCGTCGCGGGGAGCCCGTGGGGTCCGGTGTGCATCGTCGGGTTGCTCAGCGCCCTCGGCGTGGTGGCTGCAACCGGGCCGCAGGAGCGCGGCATCTCCTCGACGACACTCGATCCGCGGCGTGATCGGTCGCGCGATGCGGATCGGTCGCAGTGACGTCGTTCGCCGCGAGGATCGGTGGACACCGGTTGCCGACCGCCACACCGTTGCGTTCGCACGACGACGACACCGCTGATGTCGACGCGCTGTTGTCGACGGCCGACGGCATTCGCCTGGTGGGGCTGCTCGCGCGCGCGGTGCACGACCGCGCGGTCGTGGTCGACGATTCGACGCGCGCTCGCATCGACGACCTGCACCTGGAGCAGCTGGCGAAGAGCCTCCGCGCCGAACGCGCGCTCGTCGACGCGGTACGCGTGCTGCGCCGGGCCGGCATCGCGACCCGGATGCTCGGCGGTGTCGCGCTGGCGCACGTGGACTACTCGACCCCCGAGCTCCGCCTGTTCGACTTCGCCACGGTGCTGGTGTCACCCGGCGATCGTGCGCGCGCGGACGAGGTGGTGGCGCATTCCGACGAGCTCGTGCTGCGCGCCGATCTGCTCGACGAGGCGCAGCTCGGGATCGACGCGGCGGATCTCTTCGCGCCGCCGACCCGGTTCAACCTGGGTGCCCTCGAGCTCGAAGCGCTCCCGATGCCGCAGCGGCTTCTCCACGTCTGCGCGAACGTGGCGCGCAGATCGACATCACCGGTGCCGCGCCTGCGCGATGTCGCGGAACTCGTGTTGCGCAATCGACCCCACGTCGCGGAGGTGGCGATCATGGCGCGTCGCTGGCACGCGGAGACGTCGGTCGCGCGGACCATCGTCGCCACGTGGCGGGAGCTCGCCATCGAGCTGCGACCACCCATCGTCGACTGGGCCGAACGCATCACGCAAGGCGACGGCGACGGCGTCAGGAGCTCGGAGTGACGGCCGAGCCCGACGAGGTGCGGTGGGTGCGTCGCGCCGACGCGCTCTGGCGGGTCACGCCGACTGCGTTGGTGGTGCTCCCCACCGACTCGGTCGACCCGATCATCGTCGGTGGCGCGGCCCCGCGGGTGTGGGCGCTGCTCGCCGATGCGCTCCCCATCGACGCAATCATCACGCTGCTCGCCGACACGTGGGGTGACGATCCGCAATTCGCGGAGCCCGACGTGGTGGCGGTGCTCGAACGTCTGGCGCTGATCGGCGCGGTGGAGCGCACGACCTCGGCCTCGACCTGACGTCGGCCGCGCCGAGCGGGCCTCAGCGGCCGGCGCGGAGGCGCTGCCAGAGATCCCAGGTGCTCGGATCGGCAACGAGGTGCACACGGAAGGTGGTGTCGCGGGTCAGGGTCATCTTGGCGGTCGCGCGCCGAGCGTCGGGTTGCTCCATGCCCGGCGCTTTGTCGATGTGCCATCCCGCGGGCACAGCGATCGAGACGCGCAGATGGTCTTCGTTCACGGTTGGTTGATGGCGAACCTGGAGGCTGTACCAACCGTCGTGCAACGGCACCGTTCCCGCGAGGTCGGTGTGGATCGTCTTGGTGGTTTCCGACGGGATGTCGACGACGTTCGTGATCACGTTGCGACCGAGCTCGGTGCCCGGGCTCGTCGCGATGTGCTGGTCGTCGAGCGTCGTCTCCCCGAGGTTGAGGGGGGAATAGATCGAGAGCAACGCCTTGTGCTCACCGGCGACGAACTTGTCGGTGGCGGGCCCGATCACGTAGTTCGGGAGCCCGCTCGCCGGTGCACCGTTGTCGAGCGCCACCGTGAGCTCTGCACGCGCGCGCGCCGAGTCGAGCGTGTCGTCGGGGCGCAGCTCCACCTGGTAGTCGAGGTCGCGCTGGAGGTAGAAGTCGGTCTTGTTGGCCGTGATGTTCGACGTGGTCACCGCGAGCGCGTCGGATCGCACGGGTGTCAACTGGCCGGCGATGCCGAGCCGTTCGACGAGCGCTTGCTCCTCGGGGCGGTCGAACGCGAGCACGAGGTGCCCCTCCGTCGCGGCCTTGCCGAGCACCCGCGCGATGTCGGCCGGCTTCCCGAGGGAGCCCGACGTGGCGGCGTCGATCGCGACGTCGGCGACGTCGCCGAGGAAGTCGGCGCGCTCCGGGGTGTCGGCGAACGCCGCGTAGGCGTCGCGCAGCGTGACGTCGACAACGTTCTCGGAGGTGACCTCCTCGGGCCACCCGGGAACCGTCACCGGCCCGGTGAGCTCGAGGAGCGCGGCCAGGCCTTCGGGGTCGACCGCGAGCACACCGTCGACCGGGCCGACACCGGCGCGCTCGGCGAGGCTCATGAACACCCCGGCGGCGGTGGGGAAGTCGGGTGTCATGTTGATGTTCTGCGGGTTGACCGCGGGCAGGAACTGGGCGTACCGGTGGCGGTAGTCCTCCGGTGCGTCGTAACTGCGGTCGGGCTGGCTCTGGACGGCGGCCTTCCACGCATTGGTGCGTTGGATCTCGTCGAACTGGAGCTTGCCGTCGTCGGCGGTGATCACGCCGTAGCTGCCCATGAGTCCGCCGGTCGCACGGGCCTCCGCGTTGTTCTGCACGACGAGCAGGTAGCGGCGCGGACCGTCGGCGCCGAAGATCGCAGGCGCGAGCCGCGCGGCGGCAGCGGCGCGGGTCGCGTCGCGTTGGGTCTTCGCCAACTGGTCGTAGACGCCGTCGATCGCGTCACGCACCGGCCCGGCGAGATACGGGTCGCGGCGGATCTCGTCGATGCGGGTGAGCGCCCGCGTGAGCGCGGCCGCGCTCTCGTCGAGCTGCGGGATCAGGGCGCGCACCTCTTCGACGGGGAGCCGCCCGTCCACCACCTTCAATGCTTCGGGCCGCACCGCGGTGGTGATGGTCTCACCGGCCCGCGCGAGCTCGATGCCGGTCTCCGCGAGGGTGCGCGCGGCGCGAACGTTCGACGCGACGAACGGCACCGCTTCGCCGCCCGACACGAGTGGACCGTCGAGCTCGGTGCTCGCCTGCTCGAACTTCGCCGCGGCCTCCTGGAACGCGTTGCGCGCGGCGACGGTGTCGCCATCGCGCGCGGCGTCGACTCCACGAGTCGCGGCGTCGCGGCCGTCGATCATCGAGTCGTGCGCATCGCGCGCGGCAAGACCGACCGGCACCACGGCGACCGCCATGCCGACGACCACGAGCGCGACCGCGACCTTGATCCAGATCGAGAGGCCGCGTGCCGGATCGGGCTCGAGCCGCGCGCGCCACGTGGGAATGCCCACCACGAGCAGCACCACGATCGTGAGCCCGACGGCCGCGCCGACGTTGAGCAGCCCGCGCCCCGCGAAGATCGCGACCACGCCGACCGCGAGTTGAGCGAGGATCAGGAAGGCGAGTGATCCTCCGAAGGACCAGCCGCGGGCGACGAGCCGATCGACGAGGTGATCGGACCGGTGGTCCCAGAGTCGCTGCCGACGCCGCAATCGGTGGAGCGCAACGGCGACGATGTCGAGGAGCACCACCGAGGCCATGATCAGTGGCACCACGAACCCGCGCAGCGCGCCCGGCACCGAGTGCAGCGCCAGGGTGAGCACCGCGAGCGCATAGCCGAGGGCGAGGCGGGCCCCTCGACCGACGAACAGCGACGCGGGCGGAAGGTTGTAGGCGAGGAATCCGAGGCACGCGCTGGTGAACCCGAGGGCAACGGTCGCAAGCCCGTTCTGGTGGCCGAACGCCGCCAGCGCGAACACCGAGGCGGCCAGCGCGGCGCCGAGCCCAGCCACCAGGCCTTCGGAACCGGCGAACCCGTTGAACGTCTCGGTGACTGCGAACACGAAGAGCACGGTGAGCGCGATGTCGAGGGGCTCGACACCGGTGGGGCCCAACCGGGCTCCCGCAACCGCGGCGGCGCCGGCCGCGATCCCCGCCGCGAGGTGGGTGATCAATTCGGTGGCGCGCGAGCGCTCTGCGAGGAGCCCGATCACGGCGAGGGCGACCGCCCCCACCACGGCGGTGATCGTCAGGGTGCTGTGCGACTTGGCGAGCGCGAGCCCGACGACACCACCGAGCAGGACCAGCATGCCCGCGTGGTGGCGAAGCCCCGGTTGTCGGCGCACGCCCGATTCGTCAGCGCGGCTCCGCTCGCGGCTCGCCTCGCGGGCGCGCGCGTGACGACGAATGCCCCATCCCCCCGCGAGCACCAGCGCCACGCTGACGATGAAGGTGATCAGCCACAGGTTCGTGGACGATCTCGCGAGCGCGGCGAGCATTTGCGCATGCTACGTGGGCGTTGTCGGCCCCCAGACGCGCTTCGAAGCCGTCACGACGAAGGATGCTCGGGCGAACCGAGCGCGACTGCTCAGGTGAACATCACGTCGGTGAGGTCGAGGTACTCGACGATGTCGGTCGCCGTTTCCATCTCTCCCATGATCGCGACCACCTCGGCCGGCGGGTCCTTCTTCTCGCCCTCACGAGCCTCGGCCTCCGACGTGAAGTAGATGAAGTCGTGAAAGCCGCTGCCGTCGTCGTGCACCGCCATCACGTCGCCGAGCACGTCGTCGCGCCATTCCTTGAACGCCGCTTCGACCTCGTCCAACCGATCGTTCAGCGCGTCGAACTTCGCCCGGTCCTTGACCTTGCCCACCATCACCTGCACGAAGCCGGCGTCGTCGGACCCCCCGCCGCCCATCGTGAACACGGTGCTGCAGTCGTGGAATTGCACGTCGCTCACGGTGCTCTCGAACTTCGAGTACCACTCGCCCTGCTCGGGTCGGTCGTTGTTCTTGGCCGCCGCGTCCTTCGACTCGAAACGCGCCATCACCACGAACCGGCCGTCGGCGGTGGTGCCTTCGGTGCTGCCGAGGAACCCGATCGCGCCTGGGCGCACGTCGGCGTTCCAGCTCTCGCCCATCCGGCGGAAGCTCTCGGCATCGGTCACCTTGCCGGTGATCACCTGGATGAACATGAGATTCCCTCCTCTGGTCTGCGACCCGTCGCCGCCGACCACCTGCATCGTCTCTCGATCGAGCGAGGCATTACGGGTCTGCACCACAATGATGACAGTGAGCGCAAGCCCCCGCACCTCCCCGTCTCCCTATGCCGACGACGCCGCGCTCGCAGCCGCGTTGCGCGCCGGTGACGAGGTGGCGTTCACGTGGCTGATCGACCGCTACGACGCGTCGCTCCGACGCCTCGCGCTCACCTACGTGTCGACGCCCTCGGTGGCCGACGAGGTGGTGCAGGAGACGTGGCTCGCGGTCGTGAAAGGCATCGACGGGTTCGAGGGCCGGTCGTCGGTGTCGACGTGGATCTACCGGATCCTCGCCAACATCGCCCGGTCACGGGGGGTGCGCGAGCAGCGAGTGATCCCGTTCTCCTCGGCCGCGGGTGCGATGGAGGAGGGCGACGGCCCCGCGGTCGATGCCGACCGATTCGTGGCACGCGGCGCGACGGCGGGCGCCTGGAGCGCGCCGCCGACACCGTGGGACGACCAACCCGACCAACGGCTCACCGCCCGGGAGACGCTGCGCGTGGTGGAAGACGCCATCTCGATGCTCCCCCC
>JBEVLJ010000167.1:0-3779 GCA_040509195.1 Acidimicrobiia bacterium | reverse complement strand
CTCACCGGCCGGGCCGTGGCTCAAGTACCGCGGCCACCTCGACAACATCTCCGGCAACCTCTTCATCGGCGTGAACAACGCATTCCACCTCGACGAAGCGGGCACGGGAATCGACGTGCGCGACGGTTCGGTCGCGTCGCTGCCCGACCTCGCTCGTTCGTACAAGGGCGACGGCATCGCGTGGGTCGCGATCGGGGACGAGAACTACGGCGAAGGGTCGTCGCGTGAGCACGCCGCGATGGAGCCGCGCTTCCAAAACGGCAAAGCGGTGATCGTGCGGTCGTTCGCACGCATCCACGAAGCCAACCTGAAGAAGCAGGGTGTGCTGGCGCTCACGTTCGCCAACCCCGACGACTACGAGCGCGTGCAGGTCGACGACACCATCGACATCGTGGGCCTTGCCGACCTCGCACCGGGCAACCCGGTCACGGTGCGCTTGCACCACGCGGACGGCAACGTCGACGAGATCGAGACCACGCACACGATGAGCGACGAGCACATCGCGTGGTTCCGTGCCGGCTCCGCGCTCAACGTGTTGCGAGGCGACTGATCTCAGCTGAACCAGCCCGGTGGGACCTTCCGGTCGCGAGCGGCTTCAGTCGCCGCGGGTCGTCGTGGCGGTGGTGAGTCCGCGGAGTTGTGTTTCGGTGGGCTCGGCGCAGCAGAACCAGCTCTCGGTGAGTCGTGGTCGGCCGGTCGTGACATGGGAGAGATCGACCGGGGGTGCGCCCGCGGCGGTACGGACCGCGGCGTAGATCGCCAGATCGTCCGCGCCGTCGGCGGTGAGCTGTTCGACGAGCGCCGACAACCGCAACTGCAGCGTGTCCATCTCGGGGTCGATCGACGCCCACTGGTACGACGATCGTTCCGCGCTCCACTCGCCGACGTGCGGTGCCATGTCGGGATGCGCCAGCAACAGTGAACCTTCTGGCAGCAACAGGCGCACGGTGTACTGCACCGGGTCCACGCTGCCGACCAAGTCGTGTTCGTGCACGAAGTCGAGCAGCGCGACCACGTCGTCGTGCGTGGTCCACGGCGTGAACGGGAGGAACGACGGTCGCACGTCGATGCCGTGTTCTCGGAGGATTCGCGTCGCCGTTGCCGCGTCGGCCGCGGCGTGGCCCTTGTCGAGACGCTCGAGCGTGGTGTTGTCGACCGACTCGAACGCGCTGACCACGAACACGCAGCCCGACGCGGCGAACTCGGCCCAGCCGTCGCGATGGCGAAGGACGTGCTCCACCTTCACCGTGCAGTCGAACGTGAGCTCTGGGAAGCGCTCGTGCATGGCCCGTACGATTCGCAACGAGTGTGGTGGGGCGTTCAGGAAGTCGGGGTCGCCGAACGTGATGTGCTGCGCGCCGGCGGCCACGAGTTGCGCGAGGTCGGCGAGCACCACTCCTTCGTCGAGCCGCTGCACGCGACCGTCGAACACCACCGGCACCGGGCAGTGCCGGCACCGATGCGAGCACCCGCGTGATGCGAGCACCGAGCCGACGAGCCGGTGCTCGCCCTCGATCGCGAGCCGCGCGTACTCATCGAGCGGCGGCAGGAGATCGCGCGCCGGCATCGCTGCCTCGTCCCAGTCGACGGGTGACGCGAAGTCGGCGCACTGGCTCGCGTACAGCCCGAAGCACCGCGTCGGCCGATCAATCGTGCGAGCGAGATCACGCGCCAGTCGAGTGGCGGTGTGCATCGGCACGGAGAACGCGACCTCGTCGGCCCACTCCGCGAGCACGGGGTCCCACGGTTGCACCGACACGTCGATCGCGCGCACGTCGTGACCCTCGCGTCGCAGGTGCGCGGCTGCGGCGCCGATGCTGCCGGGCTGCTGCCCGAGCTCGTAGGTGGCGACGAGGAGGATGTGCACAGCCGCACGCTAGGGGGCGGCGTCCTACCCGGCGATGTCGATCTCCAACGCGGCGTGCGCAGCGCGCAACGCCCGCTCCACCTCGGCAGGCTGTTCGCCCTTGGCGAAGAGGAAGCCGAGGTAGCGGTCACCCTCGGGAAGTGGCTCCACGCGGCGGCCGATTGGCACGGTGATCTCCAGGCCGGTGACGCCCGGCACCGCGCGTGCCGAGTCCTGTCCGCCGACCGCGCGCAACACTCCGGCGTGCGGGATCGGCAGCATCATCACGCCCGACGCGTCGTGCTCGCGATGGCGTGCCGCGTCGTCGAGCGGCATGCCGAGCGCGTGGCGGAGGATGAGCTCCTCGAGCGCGATCCCGGCGCCGAAGCTCAACGTGCGCGCGCACAGGCCTCCGATCGATCGCGCCGCGACCTCGATGACCGACACGCGGTCGCGATCGATGCGCAACTCCGCGTGCACCGGGCCGTCGACGATGCCGATCGCCCGCGCCGCCGCCCGCGTGAGATGCGACACGCGCGTGACGGTCTCATCGGGCAGGCGGGACGGCGTCACGTAGATCGTCTCTTCGAAGTACGGGCCGACGAGCGGATCGGGCTTGTCGAACACCGCGAGCACGTCGAACCCTTCGGCGCCGCGTGCGAGGGCTTCGACCGCGACTTCGACCCCCGGCACGTAGTCCTCGACGAGGATCGGGCCGTCGACGATCGCGCGCACTCGACGCGCCGCTGCCGTGGCTTCTTCCGCGTCGTCGGCGCGGATCACGCCTCGACTCGCGTTGAGTCCGACGGGCTTGATCACGACGGGGAATCCCATCGCTTCGGCGAGTCGGGCGACTTCGTCGGGGTGGTCCGCGCACAGCCAGCGCGGCTGCGGCACTTCGCCGGCGGCGAGCAGCCCGCGCATGCGCGACTTGTCGCGCGTCGCCGCGACGGCGCGCGGATCGGTGTGCGTGAGGCCGAGCTCTCGGCCAACGGTCGCGGCGATCTCGATGGCGACGTCGTCGACCCCGACCACCGCATCGATCGGTGAGCGCTGGTGCAACGCCAGCACCGCGGCGACACCCGCGTCCCGGTTGCTCATCGGCACGACCACGGCGCGATCGCCCATCTCGTCGGCCATCGCCTGGGCGTGCTCGGAACCGACGACCACCTCGACGTCCAGGCGGGCGGCCGCAGCGACGAAATCCGTCGCCCGGTAAGTCGCCGTCGGGAGAAGGAGGAGAACGCGAGGCACGCACCTATCATGACGCGATGGCCGACGAGAGCGTGATCCCAATGCTGACGATCACCCCGGAGGCGCTCGCCACCGTGCTCGACGTGCGCGCGGCGGAGTCCGAGCCGGGGTCACTCGTGCTGTGGGTCGAGGTGAGCGGCGTGCAACAAGGTGCATTCACGTACTTGATGGAGTTCCGTCCCGTCGCCGACCTCGACGACGACGTCACCCTGCAGCACCACGACGATCTCACCGTCGCGGTGCCGGCCGACAGCGTCGACCGCCTGCGCGGTGCCACCCTCGAGTTCTCGGGTGGCGGCATGGTGATGCAGAACCCGAACCGGCCCGAGGTCGCGTCGCCCACGATCAGCCGCGACCCGAACCTCCCGCCGCCCGATCTCTCCGGTGAGATCCCGCAGCGCGTGCTGCAGGTCCTCGAGGAGCAGATCAATCCGGCGATCGCATCGCACGGTGGCACGGCCGAACTCGTGGCCGTCGAAGGTTCGATCGCATACCTACGACTCGGCGGCGGTTGCGTCGGATGCGGCATGGCCGCCGTCACCCTGAGTCAGGGCATCGAGGTCGCGATCCTCGACAGCGTGCCGGAGATCACCGAGGTGATCGATGTCACCGATCACGCGTCGGGTGCCAATCCCTACTACGAGGCCGCCAAGAAATAACTCGCTCGCCGCGGCACGAT
>JBEVLJ010000166.1:0-3985 GCA_040509195.1 Acidimicrobiia bacterium | reverse complement strand
GCGTGCGCCGAGGTCGTAGCGAGCGAAGTCGATCGTCGACACGCCGATGTTCACGTGTTCCGCGCGCAAGGTCGTGGCGAGATCATGCGGGTCGACACCGTCGACGGTGAACGCGACGATGCCGCACTGGTCGGCCCCGAGGTCGCGCAGCGTCACGCCGGGCACATCACCGAGTTGTGATCGCAGCGACGTCGCGAGCGCGAGGATGCGCTCAGTGATCGCGTCGGCGCCGAGCTCGAGTGCCTCGTCGACCGCCGCGCCCAGACCGAGTCGGCCGGCGACGCTGTGCTCCCAGCTCTCGAAGCGACGAGCGTCGTCGCGGATCTCGAACGAGTCGTTGCCGGTCCAGGTGGCAGCGTGCACGTCGACGAACGGCGGCGTCAGCTCGGTGATCCACGGTCGGCGCACGTACAAGAATCCGGTCCCGCGCGGCGCGCGGAGGTACTTGCGCCCAGTTGCCGAGAGGAAGTCGCACTGCAATTCCTCCACGTCGATCGGGAGGTGGCCGACGGCCTGGCACGCGTCGAGGAGGTACGGCACGCCCGCGTCGCTCGTCGCCTTGCCGACCGCGGCTGCAGGGTTCACGAGCCCACCTTGTGTGGGAATCCACGAGATCGCGACCAACCGCACGTGTGGGATCGCGGCGAGCAGGTCGTGCAACGCGTCGACCGACAGCGCACCGTGGTCGTCGTTGGGGATCACCTGCACCTCGACGCCGGTGCGTTGTGCTGTCTGCAGGATTGCGAGCACGTTGCTCGCGTACTCAGCGCGAGACACGAGGATCACGTCACCAGGCTCGAACGTCGACGCCAGCGCGTAGAACGCCATGTCCCACGCGCGCGTCGCGCTCTCCACGAGTGCGATCTCGTCGCGGTGCGCGCCGATCAGGGCCGCGACCGAGTCGTACACCGCTTCACGACGGTCCCACGTCGCGTCGCCTGCCGCGTAGCCGCCGATGCGCGCTTCGAGCTCGAGGTGCTCGATCACGGTGTCGAGCACTGGTCGCGTCGGCAGCGACGCACCGGCGTTGTTCAGGTGGATGACATCGTGGCAGCCGGGCGTCGCCGCCCTGACCGCGTCGACATCGATGGCGCTCAGCGTGCTGCGGCCGCCGACTCGAGGTGCTCAGCGCGCCATGAGTCCCACTCGTCGGTGAAGTAGCGCACGCGCGTCTTCTTGTACTCCTTCACCGACCACAAGAGCGCGTACTCGTCGATGCCGGTCTCGGCGTGGATCGCCGCGATGGTGGCCTCGCAGTCCTTGGCGTTCTTGCCGTGCACCATCGTGAAGATGGAGTACGGCCAGTCGTCGTACGTCGGGCGCTTGTAGCAGTGGCTCACGAGCGCGAACCCCGCCATCTGCGGCCCCACCACGTCGAGCTGCACGTCGGGCACTGCCCACACGCCCATCGCGTTCGCCTTGAAGCCCGCCGTGCGGTGGTTCATCACCGCAGCGAACCGGCGCATGAGCTTGCGCTCCTTGAACGACGCGAGGAGCTCGAGCACCGTGGCTTCGTCGCAACCGATCAGCTCGCCGTACGCCGCGAAGGGACGCTCGACGAGCGGAAGGTCGTCTTGCACGATGCTGATGGCCGCGACCTCGAGGTCGGTGAGCTCGGGTGCGTCCATGATCTCGCGCCGCTCGGGACGTTCGTGCTCGAGCACTTCCGCCTTCGCGTCGGCGGCGGTGTTGCCGGTCATGTCGAGCTTCACGCCGATCTTGTAGAGCTGCAGCGTGGGCAGGCGACGCGTGACGAGCGCACCCGACGACTCGTGGAGCTCGTTCACGTGGTCTTCGAGCGAGTCACCGGGCGGCACCGCGATCGTGTACCAGAGGTTGTAGCGGTGGTTGCGCTTGTAGTTGTGGCTCACCCCGGGGTGCGCGTTGATCACCGCGGCGGCCTCGTCGACGCGATCGGGGGCGATCTGCGCGGCCACGAGCGACGACCCGTAGCCGAGGGCGCGCGTGTCGAAGATCGCCGACAGCTGCCGCAGCACGCCGAGCTCCTTGACGTGCGCGACGCGAGCACGGGTGTCGGACTCGCTCAACCCGAGGCGCTCGCCGAGCACCGCATACGGACGCGGGTCGAGCGGAAAGTCCCACTGCACCGCGTTCAGCAGTTCGCGATCCAGGTCGACCAATTCACCGTCCGGCGCAGACATGACCACCATCATGGCGCGCCGTTGGCCCGGAGCCACATTCAGAAGCCGCGGTCAAACCGCGAGCGAGGTCATCCAAGGGGGCCGTATTCGGTGTCGAGGCCCGGGTTTGCCGTGCCGAGGGTCACGACGGTGCGTTGGGTGCGGCCGTTGCGTTGGAACACCAGCTCGATCGGATCGTTCGGGCGTCGGCGGCGGGATTCGGCGATGAGGTCGGCCATCCCGTGGATCGAGTCGTCACCCGCTCTCGTGACGACGTCGCCGGGCTGGAGCGGGGGATTGGCCTTCGCCGCGGGACCGTCGCCGGAGACCGCGGCCACCAGCGCGCCGCCCGAACCGGTCTTGACGTCGGCCCCGAAGAGCACGCCGAGCCCGCCGTGGTTCACTGACTTCGAACGTTCGAGCTGGTTGGCGACGTCGAGCGCCACGTCGATGGTGACCGCGAGCCCGGAACGCGACGTGCCCGGCGTGGTGGTGAGGATGCCGATCAGGCGACCGTTCGAGTCGAAGAGCCCACCGCCGGTCGTGGTGGGGGTGGTGTCGGTGCTCGTGGCGAGGAGGCCGGCCACGGCGACGTTGCCGTTCGACGTGAGCCAGTTGCGCTCCTGCACCACGCCCATGCTGATCCATGCCGTGTTGCCGCGACCGGCGGCGACCGCGATCACGGGCTCGCCGATCTCCGCGGTGGCGGTGAGCTCGGGATCAGGGAGCTCGTCGCCGACCCCGTCCACCTCGAGGACGCACAGGTCGGTGGCGGGATCGACGCCGATCACTTGCGCGTCGTAGACGGAGCCGTCACTCGTGCTCACCTTCACGGTCGAGGCGCCGTCGACGAGATGCGCGCTGGTGACCACGCGGTTGGTGCGCAGCACCACGCCGGAGCCCTGCGTGCTCGGTGTCTGCGCGGCGACGGCCTGCGACGCGCCCGCGCCTCCCGTGGTGGTGGCGGGCGGGTTGATCGTCACGGTCACGATCACGGGCGCGGCCTGCGCGGCGACCTGACGACCGAGCGAGTAGTCGATCGGAGAATTGGGTGCGGTGACCACCGGCGGCGGCACGGCCGAGCGGTTGCGATCGCCGAGGGCGCCGAACGCGACGAGCAACAAGATCGTCGCGGCGACACCCACCAGTCCCGACACCACGCCGATCAACCACTCCCGAGGTCGAGGGGGCTCCGCGGGTGTGACCGGCGCCGCGACGAACGACTGGAGCTCCGCAGGGTGGACCCACGGCCGATCCGACGGGTCCGGCCGCGGACCCGAGGGCTGATCGTCGGACGGCTGATCCCGCTCGTCGTCGCCCGCATCGTCGTCGTCGAGGTCCGCCATCGCCGCGGAGTGTACCGACGGTTGTTTTGCGTGAATCGTCGCCCTCCCGAGCCGCGGCAGCAGGAAGAAAGCGTGCGAGTGAGAAAAGGAGGGTGGTTCACTACGATGACCTGCGTGGTAGCGCCCTCGAGTCCACCCATCGACGGCGACTGGATCGCCGTCTTGTCCGAAACGCTTCCGATCGACGCCGCCACGACCTGGGCGACCACTCCGTCGTCGGGCGCCGTGGTGGTGTTCCTCGGCGTCGTCCGCGATCACTCGGACGGCCGAGCGGGCGTGACCCGGCTCACGTACGAGGCCTACGAATCCGCCGCGACCGTCAAGCTCGCGGAGGTCGCCGATGCGGCGCGCCGCCGCTGGCCCGAGGTGGAGCGCCTCGCGCTACTCCATCGTACGGGCGACCTCGAGCTCTCGGAGGCTTCGGTTGCGGTCGTCGCGTCATCTCCCCACCGTCCCGAGGCGTTCGCCGCGGCGCAGTTCTGCATCGACACCTTGAAG
>JBEVLJ010000165.1:0-2656 GCA_040509195.1 Acidimicrobiia bacterium | reverse complement strand
CTCGGCGAGCTTGAACGGACCACTGCCGACCAGGTTCGATGCGCAGTCGGCGTTGGAGGCGTTGAGCTGCTTCGGCGCCACGATCGCCATGCGGCCGTCGAGGTAGAGGAACCAGGGGAGCTGCGGCCACGCGGTGACGGTGGCCACGGTGATGGTGGTGGGGTTGGCGACGGTGACGCTGGCGATGTTCTTGAGGCCTTGGCCCACCAGCAGGTTGTCGCGGTACGCCGCGATGTTCGCGGCCACCGCCGCGGCGTCGACCGGGGTGCCGTCCTGGAACGTGATCCCGGTGCGGAGCGTGATCGTCCACTGCGTGAAGTCGGTGTTGGGGGTGACCGACTTGGCGAGATACGGCTTGATCTGGCCTTTGGTGTTGGGCGCGGTGAGGGTGTCGTAGATCGCTGCGGCCACTTCGATGCCGGAGATCGCCAGGCGAGCCGTGCGCGGGCACCAACCGCCGCCGGTCTCCGACTCGAGGCCATAGGTGATCGCGCCCCCCGGCTTCACCTTCGTGGCTGCCGGTGCGGCGCCCGCGGTGGCAACGACGAGTGCCGTCGCGGTGGTGACTGCGAGGGCAAGTGCAGTGAGCCGTGTCCGTGTGCTTCGACCTGCCATCTCGTGTCCCCCCGACGACGTTGGCTGTCTGCGTGCTGTCACTGTACCCAGAGGTCGTACTGGGGAATCTGCAGCACCTCGTGTGCGCCTCGTAGCGTTGGTTCGATGACCGGAACGCTTCGGATCACGCCGACGTGCGTGATCCGCCTCGACGAGCTCGAATGGCGATACGACCGATCGGGGGGACCGGGCGGTCAACACGCGAACACGAGCGACACGCGTGCCGAAGTGCGGTTCGACGTCGCGGCGTCGCCGTCACTCGGTCCGCGCCAGCGCGCCCGGCTCCTGGACCGACTCGGGCCGGTCGTCACCGCATCGGCCGCCGACTCGCGTTCGCAGAGCCGCAACCGCGAGGTCGCACTCGAACGCTTGCGCAGCCTCCTCGCCGATGGCCTGCACGTCGAGCGACCACGTCGGCCCACGCGCCCGAGCGTCGGCGCGCGCACGCGGCGGCTCGACGCCAAACGCCGGCACGGTGACCGCAAACGCGATCGCCGTCGCCCCAGCGGCGACGACTGACCGCGCCACCGTCGCACACCCGACGTACACGCGAGACTGCACGCATGGAGGCCACGGTCGAAGTCGGGTGGGTGGTGCTCGGGGTGTTGCTCCTGCTCCCCGTGTTCGACTCGGCGATGCGCACCTTCGTGTTGCCGCGTGCCGTCTCGCCGATCCTCACGCGCAGCGTGTTCCTCGGCCTGCGCGCCGCCTTCGACCTCGTCGCTGGTCGGTGTCGCACCTACGACAGCCGCGATCGGATCATGGCGCTCTACGCGCCATTGGGACTCCTCGTGCTGCCGTTCGTGTGGATGGTGATCGTGATCGTCGCCTTCACCGCGATCTTCCACGGACTCGGCGTGTCGGGCTTCGAGCACGCGTTCGAGATGAGCGGATCGTCGTTGTTCACCCTCGGCTTCGTCCGCCCGCCGGATCTCGCCACGACCACCGTCGCGTTCGTGGAAGCGGCGACCGGGTTGGGGCTGCTCGCCCTGTTGATCGCGTACCTGCCCACGATCTATGGCGCGTTCTCGCGGCGCGAGGTGCTGGTGGCCCAACTCGGCGCGCGCACCGTGGAGCCGCCGTCGGGGGTGTCACTGCTCGTGCGCGCGAAGCAGATGGAGCGCTTCGAGCTCCTGGAAGACATCTGGGCGCCGTGGCAGCTGTGGTTCGCGGAGATCGAGGAGACGCACACGTCGCTCGGGGTGCTCAGCTTCTTCCGCTCACCGCGCGCGCACCGGTCGTGGATCACGTCGAGTGGCGCGGTGCTCGACGCCGCGTCGCTGCGGCTCGCGGCGGTCGACCTCGGCTTCGACCCGCAGGCCGGGCTCTGCGTGCGATCCGGTTTCGTGGCGCTGCGCGCCGTCGCCGAGTACTTCAACATCCCGTTCGACCCCGATCCGGCGCCCACCGACCCGATCAGCGTCACGCGCGACGAGTTCGACGAGGCGTGCGACGCGTTGGTGGCGGCGGGGATCCCGGTGCACGCCGATCGCGACCAGGCATGGCGCGACTTCGTCGGCTGGCGCGTGAACTACGACGTGGTGCTGCTCGCGCTCGCAGGGCTCGTGATGGCGCCGTACGCGCCGTGGTCCTCGGATCGATCGACGCGAGTGCGGCGGAAGGCCTTGCTCTTCCACCGTTCGAGCGCGGTCAGAGAATCCAGGTCTCGCGATCTGCAGGGTCGTGGCCCACGCGGATGAACCACTCGGTGCCGAACGTCTTGGCGAAGATGTCGTCCGGCATCGCGAGGAAGAACGACTCCGGGGTGATCTGACTCGCGTGTGCGGCCATCGCCGCACGCTTGCGATCGAGCACGCTCTGCACGTCGACGACGGTGGTGATGAGTGACTCATCGACCCCGAGGTCGAGCTCCTCGGCGTCGGGGGTGTCGTCGGGCATGGTGTCGGGGTTCTCCTCAGCCACGCGCATGAAGTGCTGACGGCTCACGGTGGCTTGGTAGACGCGCTCGGTGCCGGCGAGCTCGGCCGCGCGCATCCCGACGTCGTGCACCTGGATGTGGTCGGGGTGGCCGTAGTTGCCG
>JBEVLJ010000164.1:0-7083 GCA_040509195.1 Acidimicrobiia bacterium | reverse complement strand
CGCCGCCGTTGCGGCGATCGCGTTGTCGACGTCGTGCGCGGCCCGGAACGCCGGAAGCTGGATTCGCACGCCGGCCGGGCCGACGATGACACCGTCACCCTCGTCGCCCGTCTCGACGTGAAAGGTCGCATCGGCCGCGGTGCGCGAGCACGTGACCACCCGGCCCGGCGCGCGCGTCGCGAGCTCGCGCGACACCGGGTCGTCGACGTTCACGACGAGCACCTGGCTCGGCAGCTGACCGGCGAACACCTTGGCCTTGGCGGCCACGTACGCCTCGACGCTGCCGTGCCAGTCGACGTGATCCTGCGCCACGTTCAAGAGCACCGCCACGTCGGGTGCGAAGGCGGCCGTGGTGAACTCGAGTTGGAACGTGGACACCTCGACGACCGCCACGTCGACCTCGCTCGCTGGCAGCGCGATGAGTGGCGAGCCGATGTTGCCGACCGCCGGGCTGCGCAGGCCCGATGCCTCCCCCATCGCCGCGATCATCGACGTGACCGTGGTCTTGCCGTTGGTGCCGGTGATGGCCACGATCGCGGGCGCGGGCGCGTCGGTGGTCGGCACACGGAGGCGCTCGACCGCAAGGTCGATCTCGGAGCGCACGGGCACGCTCGCCGCGGTCGCCGCGACGATTGCGGGGTGCGACGGCGCCACGCCGGGGCTGGGAATCACGAGATCGACTCCGGCGACGAGCGCTCGGACCCGCGCGTCGTCGGGCGCCTCGACCACGTCGACGCCGAGATCACGAGCATGGGCGGCACGCGCCAAGTACCCGTCGCCAGTCGGACGATCCTCCGTGACCACGACCGCGTCGCCGCGTGCGACCGCGTCGTCGACCACCGCCGCGCCGGTGCCCGCGAGGCCGACCACCAAGAGGCGCATCAGTCGATCGCTCCCGGGATCTTGATGAAGTCGGCGTAGAAGATGCCGAGCGCCACCGCGACGCACAACGCGCTGATCAGCCAGAAGCGCACGATCACCGTGAACTCCGGCCACCCACCGACCTCGAAGTGGTGGTGGATGGGTGCCATGCGCAGCACCCGTCGATGAAACAGCCGGAACGAGATGACCTGCGCGATCACGCTCACCGTCTCGAGCACGTAGATGCCACCCAGGATCGGCAGCAACAGGATCGTCTGGGTGAAGAGCGCCAAGCCGGCCATCGCGGCGCCGAGTGCCAACGAGCCGACGTCTCCCATGAACACGCGCGCCGGCGCGGCGTTCCACCAGAGGAATCCCACGCAGGCGCCGAACATCGCCGCAGAGACCACGGCGAGGTCGAGTGATCCCGCGGGGAGCACGTGGTAGATCCCCGGGTGACGGAATTGCCAGAACGCGATGACCACGAACGCGGCGAACACCATCGCCGCGGTGCCTGCCGCAAGGCCGTCGGCGCCGTCGGTGAGGTTCACGCCGTTGCTCGACGCGTAGATCACGAGGATCGCCATCACGAACCAGCCCCACGTGCTGAGGTCGAGGTCCATCACACGCGTGAACGACAGGTGCGTCGACACGTTGAGGTACTGCAGCGCCAGGAGCGCGAAGCCCGACGCGACCAGGAGCTCGCCCGCCGTCTTGCCCCGTTTGCGCAAGCCCAGGTTGCGCGCCTTGCGCACGCCGAGGTAGTCGTCGACGAACCCGACGATCGCCATGCCGACGATGAGCGCCATCAGCGTGACGCCCGTGCGCGCGAACCGGATCTGCTCGGTGCGAATGTGCGCAACCAGGTAGGCGATCACCGCGCTCCCGATGATCGCGATGCCACCCATGGTGGGCGTGCCGGTCTTCGCGGCGTGCGGGTGCTCGATCGGTCCGTCGTCGCGAATCTGCTGGCCGATGCCGTTGCGCACGAGGATGCGAATGAGCAGCGGCGTGCCCAGGATGGCGAGTGTGAACGCGACCCCGAGTGCGACGAGGAGCGCGATCACGGCACGCGCTCCGATGTGACTGCGGCTGACGAACCGGGCCCGTCGACGTGCGCGAGTGCATGGGCGACGGACTCGAGCCCGACCGCGCGACTGCCCTTCACCAGCACGGCGTCGTTGGACTCGACCAGGTCGAGGAGCGCGCGGCGTGCGTCGTCGGCGTCGCGCGCGGTGACGACCGTGGTGCCCGCGTCGCGAGCCGCATCGGCGAGGCCGGCGGTGCCGTCGCCGACCGCGACCACGAGGTCGATCCCGAGCTCGGAGGCAAGGCGACCGATGCGTTCGTGCTCGACGCGGGTGAGGTCGCCGAGCTCGAGCATCTCGCCGAGGACCGCGATGCGACGGCCCGCGGTGTCGAGTTGCGCCAGCGCACGCACCGCGGCAGCCATCGACGAGGGGTTGGCGTTGTACGCGTCGTTGAGCACGAGCACACCGTTCGGCCCGTGCACCACTTCCATGCGCCACTCGGCCGGGGTCGCGGATTCCAATCCGGTGACGACCGCGCCGAACGCCACACCGAGATGCAACGCCACCGCCGCGGCCTGCAATGCGTTGATCACCTGGTGATCGCCGTGCACGCCGAGCGCCACGGTCCCGCTCCCCCACGGCGTGTGGAGCCGGAAGGTCGGCCGGAGCTCGGCGTCGAGCACCACGTCGGTGGCGGTGAGGTCGGCGCCGTCGGTGCCACGACCGCTGACCAACACCACCGATGCGCGGGTGCGAGCGCGGATGCTCGCGGTCGCCGCGTCGTCGGCGTCGAGGATGCCGAGCCCGCTCGCGGGCAGCGCCTCGAAGAGCTCGCCTTTCGTGAGGGCCACGCCTTCGGGGCCACCGAGCCGACCCGCGTGCGCCAGACCGACGTTCGTGATCACTCCGACGGTCGGGTGTGCGATCGCACACAACGCTGCGATGTCGCCGCGTTGGCGCGCGCCCATCTCCAGCACGACGGCGCTCGCGTCGGTCGGTGCGTCGAGCAGCGTGAGCGGCACACCGGCCTCGTTGTTGTACGAACCGGGGCTCGCGTGCACGGCCGCGCCGGCCCCGGCCAACGCGGCGGCGGTGAGGTCCTTCGTGCCGGTCTTGCCGGCCGAGCCCGTGATTCCGACCACGGGCACACCGTCGAGTGCGTCGCGCGCACGCGCCCCGAGTGCCCCCAGTCCGTCGAGCGGTTCGGCGACGCGCACGAGCGCGATCGGCGAACCCTCCCCCACGTGGACCCGTCGGCTGACCAGCGCGACCGCAGCACCGCGGCTCGCCGCGTCGGCGACGTACTCGTGTCCGTCGCGCGCGGCGACCAACGCGACGAAACACGCGCCGGGCTCGAGCGCGCGCGAATCGATGGCGTACGACGTGGCAACCGCGTCGGGACTGCCGCTGGCGAGCTCACCACTGGTGATCCTCGCAATGTCGCGCGCGGTCAGCTCCATCCGAGTGCCTCGAGCGCTTCCGCCGCGACGACCCGATCGTCGAACGGCTGGGTACGAGCGCCGATCGTCTGACCCGTCTCGTGACCCTTGCCGGCGATCACGACCACGTCGCCATCGGTCGCGCGCGCGATCGCAGTGTGGATCGCGACCCGACGATCGAGCTCGACCAGCACTTCCGCGTTCCCGTCGCGGAGTCCGGCCAGCACTTCGTCGGCGATGGTCTCGGGTGGTTCCGTACGCGGGTTGTCGGACGTGAGGATCGCCACGTCGGCGCCCTGCGCCACGGCGCGTCCCATGAGTGGGCGCTTCGCCCGATCCCGATCGCCGCCCGCGCCGAACACCGCGAGGACGCGCTGGCCGTTCGCCAGCGCGCGGGCAGCCGCGAGCACCCCATCGAGTGCGTCGGGCGTGTGGGCGTAGTCGACGAGCACCGCGAAGCCCTGGCCGCGGTCGACCGGCTCGACCCGACCCGGCACACCATGTGCGGCAGTGAGCCCGGCGACGACCGAGTCGAAGCCGATGCCCGCGGCGCGTGCAGTGGCCGCCGCCGCCAACGCGTTCGCCACGTTGAACGGGCCGACGAGCGCCAAGCGGATCGCCGCGCTGCTGCGCTGCGAAGCATCGACCAGCGTGAACGACGTTCCCTGGGCGTCGATCGCGACGTCGCGAGCGGTGATGATCGCGTCGTCCGTCCCATCGGCGAAACCGAAGGTCCAGACGCGCGCGTCGGTGCGCGCGACGCGCCCGAGGAGCGAGCGCCCGGCCACGTCGTCGACGTTGATCGCCGCCGCAGGCGCGAACGAACCGTCGAAGAGGCGCGCCTTTGCGTCGAAGTAGGCGTCGAGCGAACCGTGATAGTCGAGGTGCTCGTGGCTGAGGTTGGTGAAGCACACCGCGGCGAACTCGGTACCGTCGACCTCGCGGCGATCGAGTCCGTGCGACGACACCTCCATGGCCACCGCGCCGACGCCCACCGCGCGCATGTCGGCGAGCAGTCGTTGCAGGTCGCACGCCTCCGGCGTCGTCGACGTGACCTGATCACTGGCGAACGACGTGCCGTCGACGCGCGCGCCAGTCGTGCCGATCACTCCGGGAACATCGCCCGCCGCGCGCGCGATCGCCTCGAGCAGGAACGTGGTAGTGGTCTTCCCGTTGGTTCCGGTGACTCCGAGCGTACGCATCGCGCGCGACGGGTGGTCGTAGAGGTTCGCGGCGGCTGCGCCCAGCACGCCGCGCACACGCGCGACCCGCACCTGCGCGACGTCACCCACCACGCTCGCGTCGAGCGCGCGTTCGACCAGCAGGGCAGAGGCACCCGCGCGCACCGCATCGGCCGCGAAGCCGTGCCCGTCGACGTGGGCACCGGGGATGCAGGCGTAACACGCGCCCGGCGCGACGCGGCGGCTGTCGTTGGTGATCGAGGTGACCTCGACCTCGGGATCACTCACGTCGATCACGTCGAGGCCGACGAGCAGGTCGTGCAAGCGCACGCGCGCAGGTCCTTTCTCGGTTCGACCGCGGTCAGGGTACCGGCGCGGGCCACTCGACTCGGGTTCGCCGACCGCGACCTCATCATCTCGGTCCACCAGCGCCGTCCCCCTGGCCGATCCGGTCATCGAGCCGCGGGTTGATTCGGCGCGATCCGCTCGGCGGTGAGCGCGAACTGCATCACCTGCTTGAACAGCGGCGCCGCGACCTCGGAGGCGAAGTAGCTCACCCCGGCAGGCTCGTCGAGCACGACGATCGCCGCGAGCTGCGGCGAGTCGGCGGGCGCGAACCCGGCGAACGACGCCACGTACTTGTACGGCGGCTTGTCGTAGGGAGGCTTGCGCGCCGTGCCGGTCTTGCCGGCCGTGGCGTAGCCGTCGAGCTTGGCGGCCATGCCGGTACCGCCGTTGACCACACCTTGCAACATCGAGTTGACCTGCGACGCGGTGTTGGCCGACACGACGAGGTGCGGCGCGGCGAGGGGTGCATCGTGACGCTTGCCATCGGCATCGATCGTGGCCGCGACGAGTCGCGGCGAGCGCGCCATGCCCCCGTTCGCGATCGTCATGTACACGTCGAGCATCTGCAGCGCGGTGACGGCGATGCCGTTGCCGATCGGCATCGAGCCCATGCTGGTGTCGTTGTAGTTCTGCAACGGCATCAGGATGCCGCCGCTCTCGCCTGCGAAGTCGAGCGCGGTCTTCTGCCCGAAACCGAACGAGCGCAGGTAGTGGTCGAAGCGCGTCTTGCCCAACATGCTCGCGATCTTGATCGTGCCGACGTTCGACGATTCGCGCAGGATGTCGGCCACCGACATCGTCGAAGGATGACTCTCGACGTCGTCGTACTGCGTGTCGCCGACCTTCACCGACGAGTAGATGTCGTCGAACGTGGTGTCGGGGCTCACGAGTCCTTCTTCGATCGCGCCCGCCATCGTGATCACCTTGTTGGTGGAGCCGGGTTCGAACACGCTCGTGACGGGTGTGTTGTTCGCCGAGTTCGGTGCGCGACTGGCGGGACGCGTGGGGTCGTCGCCGTCGACGCTGACCATCGCGAGGATGTCGCCAGTACGGACGTCGGCCACGATCGCCATGCCGCCCTTGGCTTTCGCCGCGGCCACCTGCTGGGTGAGCACCTGCTCGGTGTTCCACTGGATCGACTGGTCGATGGTGAGCACGAGGTCGTCACCCGGCTTCGCGGCTTGTACGACGCGGCTGCTCCCCGGGATCTCGTTGCCCTGCGGGTCGCGCTCCACCCGCACCTCGCCGGCGGTGCCGGTGAGCTGCTTCTCGTACTGCGATTCGAGCCCGCCGAGCCCGGTGTTGTCGGTGCCCACGAACCCGATGACCGGGCCGGCGAGCGAGCCCGACGGGTAGAAGCGCTTCGGTTCCGGCGTGTAGGAGAGGCCGGTGAGGTGGAGCGCCTTCACCTGTTTGACTTTGTCGTCATCGAGCTTGCGACCGACGTAGGCGAAGGCGCTGTGCTTCGCGCCGAGCCGTTCGGCGAGTGCGGCCTGGTCGGTCATCACGATCGGCGCGAGCTTCGCGGCGTACCCGATGGGATCGTCGATGACGCGCGGATCGGCCGAGATCGTGGTCTGCGGCACCGACATCGCGAGCTCGACACCATTGCGGTCGAAGATGCTGCCGCGCGCCGCGGAGATGCTGATGGTCTGCACGCGTTGGCCGACACCGAGCGAGCTCAGGTGGGGACGGTCGCGCGTCTGAAGGTCGTACAACCGCATGCCGATCGCGGCGAAGCACACGAGCATCGCGGCGAGCAGGGCGCCGAGTCGCAGCCGGATCGGCGGCAGCGTGGTGCCCTTCCGCGCACGCGACCTTCCCGGCGCCACCCGCGGCCGCGCCGGCACCGACGTGCCGGTCCGCTGATGCACTGGGCGTCGAATTGGCGGACGTTGCGCCCCTGAACGCGACGACGACGTCCGAGTGACCGGACGCCGAACCGCGTCAGCCACGGAGAGCCGCGATCGGGCTGCGTGCCGAACGGAGTTGGTGGCTCACGGGGCTGAAGCGCCGGTGCTCGCCTTGACCTGTTTCCAGTCGCCCAGCGTGCTGACCGACCCCGCCGGGTCAGCATCGGGCGCCTTCGCGCCCGGAACCGGGATGTAGGTGGGTGCTTCGGCGGGGATCACCAGGCCGAGGCGCTGCGCTTCTTCGATGATGCGCTGCGGCGAACCCGCGGTCGCCACGGCGAATCGATTCTGCTCGTACTGCTGCCGCGCG
>JBEVLJ010000163.1:0-5206 GCA_040509195.1 Acidimicrobiia bacterium | reverse complement strand
TGGAGGATGTTCCCCCACCAGTGGCGCACCACGAACTCGGGCAGCACGACCGTGATGACGTCGTTCTCGAACCGAGCATCGAGCTCGTCGATGAAGGTGGTGATCGGGCGCGCCATCTCTCGGTACGGGGAGTAGACGAACTCGAGCGGCACGTCGAGGTCGAACTCCTCCCACTGGTGCTCGAGCTTGTTCTGCTCGTCCTCGTCGGACACCACCGACACTGCGACCAAATGGTTGGGATGCAGTGACTGTGCGTACGCCAGCGCGTCGAGCACGCCGCGGTGCACACCGGAGACCAACACGACCACGGTGTGGTTCATCCGACGTGACCGGTAGTCGGGGGTGACGCTCAGGCCGTCGGCCACGGTTCGGTAGTGACGACTGATCGCCTTGAACCCCAGCACGATGATCGGGATCACGACGAGCGGCACCCATGCACCGCTCGTGAATTTGGTGCCACCGACGATCAGCAGCACGATGAACGTGGCCACCGAACCGACCGCGTTGATCACGATGCCGCGCTTGTAGCCCTTCTCCTTCTCGTGCTGGTGGTGGCGCACCATGCCCGCTTGCGAAAGCGTGAAGGAGAGGAACACGCCGACCGCATACAGCGGGATCAGGGCGTTGGTCTGCCCACCGAACGCGATGAGCAGCGCAGCCGCGGCCAACGACAGCACGAGCACGCCGTTGGAGAACACGAGGCGGTCACCACGGTTGGCGAGCTGTTTCGGGAGATAGCCGTCGCTCGCGATGATCGACGACAGGCGCGGGAAGTCGGCGTACGCCGTGTTGGCAGCGAGCGTGAGGATGGCCGCGGTGGCGAACTGCAGCACGACGTACATGACCGTGCCGTGACCCCACACCGCGGCACCGAGCTGCGACATCACCGTGTTGTGCTCGTTCGGGTACGGACCGAGGTGGTGCGAGAGGATCTGTACGCCCATGAACAGCGTGCCGAGGATGACCCCCATCCACACCAGCGTGTTGGCTGCGTTCTTCGACTCGGGTCGACGGAATGCGGGCACACCGTTGGAGATGGCTTCCACACCGGTGAGTGCCACCGCGCCCGACGAGAAGCCTTTCAACAGCAGTAGGAACGGCAGCGTGCCGCCGAACACCTGACCGCCTTCGGCTTTGAACGCGGCGGGGTTGATGCGCCCGATGTCGTCGAGCACGAACGTGCGGAACAATCCGTACCCGACGAGCGCGGTGAGCGCACCGATGTAGACGTAGGTGGGCACCGCAAAGATCCGGCCCGACTCCTTGATGCCGCGCAGGTTGGCGACGCAGATGAGCGCGATCAGCACGAGACCGATCAACACGCGATGGTCTTGCCAGTCCCGAAACGCCGGGATCGACACGATGGCGGCGACACCAGCCGAGATCGACACCGCCACGGTGAGGATGTAGTCGACGAGCAACGAGGCACCCGCGACGAGTGACGGGTTCTCGCCGAGGTTCTCGCGGCTGACGACGTAACTGCCGCCACCGCTCGGATACGAGAAGATCGTCTGGCGGTACGACGTGATGACGATCGCGAGGAGGATCGCAACCGCGACGCCGATGGGCACGAGCACGTTGAGGCCGAGCGCGAGGCTCGACGTGCCGAACGCGACGACGAACAGGATCTCTTCGGTCGCGTACGCGGTGGAGGAGATGGCGTCGGACGAGAACACCGCGAGCGCGATCGTCTTCGGGATCCGCTGGTGTTCCATCTCGGTCGTGGCCAGAGGCCGCCCGACCAAGATCCGCTTCACGAACGCCACGCCGCTTCCGCCTCCCGCGTCACCGCTCGCCCGACGCGGGTGCGGCAGTCACCAGCATGCCAGGGTCTCCGGCTCGACTTCGGATTCGTGGCACAACCGAGTGCGATTCGAAGTGGTCGGGACTCCTCGGTACGATCACGCCTCATGCACGTCGTCGTGGTGGGGTGTGGCCGGGTCGGGAGCGAGCTCGCGCTGAAGCTCGACGCGCTCGGGCACTCGGTGGCGGTGATCGACAAGAACGCCGCGGCGTTCGGTCGATTCCTGCCCGAGACTTTCGGTGGCCAGCGGATCGTGGGCTTCGGGTTCGATCGTGACCACCTGAAGGAAGCCGGCATCGAGCGCGCCGGCGCGGTGGCTGCGGTCACGAGCGGCGACAATTCCAACATCCTCAGCGCGCGCATCGCCCGGGAGAACTTCGGGATCGAACGCGTGGTCGCGCGCATCAAGGATCCCCGTCGCGCGGAGATCTATCAGCGCCTCGGCATCTCCACGGTCGCGATGATCTCCTGGACCACCGACCAGGTGATGAGGCGGATGCTGCCGAGCGACGAGCAGCCGCACGAGTGGCTCGACCCCAGCGGCAACGTGTGCCTCGTCGACTTTCCGATCCCCGCGACCTGGGCCGGCAAGAAGCTGGCTGCGCTCAGCGAGCCGGGCAAGTACTGGCTGGTCGCGATCACGCGTCTCGGCACGGCGCAGGTGAGCACGCCGGCCGTCATCGGTCAGGAGGGCGACCTCCTCCACTTCGCCGCCGACGTGTCGGAGCTCGACACGCTGCGAACCCTGCTCTCCAACGGCGAGGGTGGTGGTCACTGATGCGCGTCGCCATCGCCGGGGCCGGGAACGTCGGCCTCTTCATCGCCAACGACCTCGTCGCCAACGGGCACGACGTGCTGATCATCGAACAGGAAGCGGCGGTCGCCCGTCGCGCCGAGTCTGCGGACGGCCTCGAATGGCACGTGGCCGACGCATGTGAGGTGTCGGAGCTTCGCGCCGCAGGGCTCGAACGTTGCGACGTGGTGGTCGCGGCCACGGGCGACGACGAAGACAACCTCGTGATCTCGCTGCTCGCCAAGCAGGAGTTCGCGGTCCCGCGCGTGATCGCTCGCGTGAACCACCCGAAGAACGAGTGGCTGTTCAACGAGAACTGGGGCGTCGACCTCTCGGTGTCGACCCCGCACCTCATCACCGCGTTGGTCGAAGAGGCCGTGAGCGTCGGGCGCCTCGTGCGCATCCTGCAGTTCGAGGGTGGTCAGGCCCGTCTCGTCGAGGTGACGCTGGCGGAAGACTCGCCGGTCATCGACAAGGCGCTCAAAGACGTCGACGTGCCGCGCAACGCCACCGTGGTCGCGATCGTGCGCCACGAGCACGTGGTGATGCCGCGTGGTGACTCGATCTTCGAAGCCGGCGACGAAGTGCTCGCCATGGTCACGCCCGACTCCGAAGACGAAGTGCGCCGCATCCTCACCGGCGGCTAGCTCAGAAGCTCGTACGCGGGGTTGGTGAGGAGCGAGCGGATGCCGTCCCGCGCGACGACGCCTTCGACGGCCACCTTGCGGCCCGGTGACAGGCCGGCGATCTTGCGGCGGCCGAGGAACACGGCGACGACCGACGCGCGGCCGTCGGAGATGGTGACCTCGAGCGCCGGCGCACCCGCACGCGGCACGATCCGGACTGATCGGACCTCGCCGCCGACGCGCACGCGATGACGCGGCTCGAGCGAGTCCATGGGCTCGAGCAGACGCGCGTCGCAGAACTCGGTGAGATGCTCGCGATCGATCTCCTCGGTCGGCTTCGTGAGCCGCTCCACCAGCTTCTTCAACGGCATTCGGTCCTCCTCGGCGCGACGCCGATCCTAGAGCGACGTCCCGTATCCTGACCCACGCCATGGACGAACCAACCTCCCGCGCCGAGCGCCGCGCGCACTCGCGCGGCCGTTCTCGCGTCTGGGTGATCGCCGGCGGCGCCCTCGTCGCAGTGATCGCGATCGCGGTCGGAGCGGTGCTCCTCTCGAGCGGCGGCGGCGAGTCGTCGAACGCGTCGAAGGCCCCACCCGTCACCGTCGCGAAGACGAACGTCACGCTTGCCGCGGGCGACGTGAGCGCCGACAGCGTCGGCGCACCCGTCACCGTGAGCCCGGAGGTGGTGAAGGCCACCATCGATTCGATCGGCACCTACCTCAAGGTCGCGACCGTCGACCCGCTGCGCAGCGCGAAGCCTGCCGCCGACCTCAGCGCGGTGTTCACCCAGGCCGCGCTGGCGCGCGTGATCGGAGTCGACCGGTCGGCGCTCGTCGACGAAGGCCTCCCGCAGGTCGCGGGCGAGCTCGACGTAGTCGCCACGCCAGTGGCGATCACGGGGCTGGGCGACCAGGACGGCAAGCTGGCCCTGCTCACCGCGAGCATCAACCTCGACATCACCGGGACGGTGAAGAGCGCAGCGAAGGGTGCGAAGACGGATCCGTTGCACATCGTTCGCACCGGATCGTTCGTGTTCACTCCCGACGCGAACGGTGCGTGGAAGGTGAGCGCGTATTCGATCGACGTCAACCGCGCGGGAGGCGGGATCGACGCGCCGACCTCCACGACTGCCGCGACCACAGGGACCGCACGATGAATCGCCGCACCGATCCTGCATCGAGCGCACGGGTGGCCGCGCCCACTCCGGAGCGATCGCGTCGGCGGTCATCGACACGGCGTGCCGTCGCCAAGCTCGTGCTCGCGCCCGTCGTGTGCGGGCTGCTCGTGGCCGGCACCCTGAGCGCTGCATGGGTGGCGTTCGGCGAGCCCACGCCGGCGGCCGGCGCGGTGTGGTTCCAGGTCACCAAGGTTTCGAACGCGCGCTACACCGCCGCGCCCGAGCAACCGTTCTTCGCACTCGTGCTCGGCACCGGCGCGCGCTCCGACGATCCGAACGAGATGCACGACGACCCCGGTCTGGCCGACGCGATCCACGTGATCGGCATCAACCCTGGGCTCGGCGCCGCGACCATCCTCGACATCCCTCGCGACACCCAAGGCCCGTCCGGCGCCAAGATCAACTCGTACATCGTCGGCAACAACGACAACTTCGGGCTGCGCGCGATGGCCGACGCGGTGTCGAACATCACGGGGTTGCCGATCACCTACGTGATCCGCGCCAACTTCCCCAACTTCGTGAACATGGTCGACGAGATCGGCGGCATCGACGTGAACGTCCCGTACGACATCTTCGACGACAACTCGGCGGCGCAGTTCCCTGCCGGGCCGCGACACATGAACGGTGAGGAAGCGCTCGCCATCAGTCGCGCCCGGTACACGCTGCCGCGCGGCGACCTGCAGCGCACCGAGAACCAAGGCCTCGTCATCCTCTCCGCGCTGCGCACGCTGCAAGCGCGCCACCCGAGTGCCGGCGACACCATTCGCCTCGTCGCCACCGCCGGTCGTCACGTGAAGCTCGAC
>JBEVLJ010000162.1:0-3207 GCA_040509195.1 Acidimicrobiia bacterium | reverse complement strand
CTTCGACGGCGCCTTCCTCGACGGGCGCGTCCTCAGCTGCGGGCGCGTCGTCGGCCGGTGCCGCTGCGGCTGGCGCGTCGGCCTCTGCCTTGACTGGCTTCTCGGCCTTCACACCAGGGGCAACCTTGCCGGTGAGGTAGCCACGACGCGACAGCTTCGTGACCGACGGCTTCGACTTCTCCGACTGGAAGGTCTCCCACACACCCGTCTGGGTGAGGAGCTTCTGCACCTGCTCGGTGGGCTGGGCACCCTTGCGCAGCCAAGCCAGCGCAGAGTCGGCGTTGATGTCGACGAACGACGGGTCCTGACGCGGCTGGTACTGGCCGATGATCTCGATGAACCGGCCGTCGCGAGGCGAACGGCCGTCGGCGACCACCACGCGGTAGGTCGGTTGCTTCTTCTTTCCCACCCGCATGAGGCGGATCTTCACGGCCACGATCAGGGGTCCCTCTGTTGATGATGTCTCGACGTCACGTGCGGCGCATCAGGCTAGCGGGTCCGGCCCGACGCTCGCCGCTCGGCCACGCTTCTCGACTTTCTCCGAGTTCACCGCCACTTTTGTCGGTCGACTCGGAGAAAGTCCGTGGGCGCGGACTCATCCGTTGAGCTGGCTCAGGTCCATGTCGGCCAGCTCCTTGGGCAGCTTGGGCATGCGGCCGCGGCCGACGCCCTTCATCATCTGCTGGACCATCTTGAACTGCTTGAGCAGGCCGTTCACGTCGGCGGTGGTGACACCGCTGCCCGCCGCGATGCGCTGTCGACGGGAACCGTTGATGAGCGACGGGTCGCGCCGCTCCTCGGGCGTCATCGAGCAGATGATCGCCTCCACCCGGGCGAGCTCGCGGTCGTCGACCTCGGCGTTCTTCAGCTCCTTCGGCACACCCGGCAGCATGCCGAGCACGTTCTGGAGCGGGCCCATCTTCTTCACCTGACGCATCTGGTCGAGGAAGTCTTCGAGGGTGAGCGTGCCCTTGCGGAGCTTCTCGCCCTGCTTGACCATCTCCTCCTGATCGAAGGTCTCCTCGGCCTTCTCGATCAGGGTGAGCACGTCGCCCATGCCGAGGATGCGACTCGCCATGCGATCGGGATGGAACGGCTCGAACTCGTCGAGCTTCTCGCCGGTTCCTGCGAACAGGATCGGTTTGCCGACCACTTCCTTCACCGACAGCGCAGCACCGCCGCGCGCGTCGCCGTCGATCTTGGTGAGCACCACACCGGTGAGGCCGACGGTCTCGTTGAACTCCGCCGCCACGTTCACGGCTTCTTGACCGGTCATCGCGTCGACGACCAGCAACGTGTCGTGCGGCTTCACCGCGTCGCGCACGCGCAGCAGCTCGTCCATGAGCTCAGCGTCGATCTGCAGACGACCGGCGGTGTCGACGATCACCATGTCGCGACCAAGCCGCGCGGCTTCCTCGAGTCCGCCCTTCGCCACGCTGACCGGATCAGTTGCTTCCGAGTACACCGGCACGCCGACGCGCTCGCCGAGCACGCGCAGTTGCTCAACCGCGGCTGGGCGTTGGAGGTCGGCACCGACCAGCAACGGGCGACGACCTTGGCTCTTCAACAACCGCGCGAGCTTCGCGGCGGCGGTCGTCTTTCCGGCGCCTTGCAGGCCCGCCATCATGATCACGGTCGGCGGCTTCGACGACACCGTGAGCTTGCCGGTGGTGCCACCGAGTGTCTCGACGAGCTCTTCGTTGACGATCTTGATGACTTGTTGCGCAGGGCTGAGACTCTTCGCGACCTCTGCGCCTGCGGCGCGCTCCTTGACGCGCGCGATGAAGTTGCGCGCCACCTTCACGTTGACGTCGGCTTCGAGGAGGGCGACGCGCAACTCGCGCGCGACCTCGTCGATCTCCTTGTCGGTCAACTTGCCGCGGCTGCGCAGCTTCTTGAAGATGCCGTCGAAACGGTCCGCGAGGGAGTCGAACATCGATCCCGAGGCTATGCGAGGGTCACTGCCGAGCCGCTCCGGGGCGGCACCTGCTCAGGAGAGCAGGGCGTCGACGAAGTTGGCGGGTTCGAACTCCACGAGATCGGCGGCCGACTCGCCGAGGCCGACGAGCTTCACCGGGATGCCCAGCTCGGCTTCGATCGCGAGCACGATGCCACCTTTCGCGGTGCCGTCGAGCTTGGTGAGCACCACGCCCGACACCTCGACCGCCTCCGTGAACTGACGCGCCTGGCTCAACCCGTTCTGCCCGGTGCTCGCGTCGATCACGAGCAGCATCTCCTTGAGCGCGCCGGGCGTGCGGTCGACGATGCGCCGCAGCTTCTCGAGCTCGTTCATGAGGTTGACCTTGGTGTGCAGACGACCCGCGGTGTCGACCAACACGAGGTCGGCGCGACGACTCTCGGCCGAGCTCATCGCGTCGAACACCACCGAACCTGGGTCGGCGCCTTCCTGACCCTTCACGATCCCGGCGCCGACTCGCTCCGCCCAGTGGGTGAGCTGATCGGCGGCGGCAGCGCGGAACGTGTCGGCCGCCGCGAGCACGACGGTGTGACCCTCGTGCACCTCGCGCTGCGCGACCTTCGCGATCGACGTGGTCTTCCCGACGCCGTTCACGCCGACGAACATCCACACGTTCATCTCGTCGGGTGTGGTGACGAGCTCGCGCGAGCCTGTCGACTCGAGCAGACCGACCAACTCGTCGCGCAACGCGCCGATGAGCGTCTCCGGATCCGAGATGCGTTCGTCCTTCGCTCGTGCGCGCAGGTCGTCGAGGATGCGCTCGGTGGTCGGCAATCCGACATCGGCAAGGAGCAGGGTCTCTTCGAGCTCGTCCCACGTCGCGTCGTCAACGGTGTTGCGGCCGCGCACGGCCGCGAGCGACCGGAGGAACGAACCGCGCGTGCGGCCGAGACGGTCGCGCAGTCGCGGCGCCTCGCCTTCGACTTCGACGTCAGGCACCGCCTCGGCAACTGCGTCCGAAGGCCCCTCCGCTTCCGGCTCGGCAACCGGAGTCGACGGGGTGCGAGTGACGGTCGGAGTCGGGTTGGCGGGTCGTGACGACGTCGGACGAGACGCCGGCGGCGCGACCTCGCCGCGATGGGTCTTCTGCGAGCGACGAGACAACACGATGCCGACGGTCGCGAGCACGACGGCCAGCACGAGGATGAGCGGGATGATGATGGCAGGGTCCATGAGGGCCGCGATCCTAGGTTCGAGGGCCCGCCGCGCTCCGAGGCCCGATCCCCGCG
>JBEVLJ010000161.1:0-5822 GCA_040509195.1 Acidimicrobiia bacterium | reverse complement strand
ATCGGACGGTTGATCACGGGTCCTGACCAGCGAGAACGCGCTCTAGACGGGACAAGATGTTCTGGTTGGAATAGCCGCCCAGCAGCTCCACTCTGTGATGTCGCGAGACATCGGAAACGCTTGAACCCTCATCTCGGCTGGTGTGGTGGGGGTCCGGGCGAGAACCGCACCGGCGCGATCTACTTTCGTGTCCCCGATCGTCGTCCGCGGCGGCAAGCCCGCGTTCTCCTGTGACACCCGGGTGCAGTTGGAGCTGCACGACGAGCACCGCTTCGACAGTGCGGTGCACCTGCACGACCGCACGCAGCGCTGAACCACCGAGGTCGCAGCGCACGAGCAACTCCGCGTCTGGCACCCAGACCCTCCAAGGCTGCTCTACCCTTCCTGCGATGCGCCGGCTTGCGATCGTCGTCATCGGCGCGTTGGTGGTTTCGGCCGTCGTCGGCGCCGCGTTCGCGCTCACGCGCACGAGCGACGACCCAGGCGCCGCCAGCCGTGGGGATGGCGCGAGTCATGCGGCACCCGGAGTCATCCCGACCACCGAACGCTCGACGGCCGCGCCATCGACCACCACCACGACGCTCCCGCCGCTCACCACCCCGCCGACGAGCGCGTCGGGCATCGTGCAACCGATCGAGGCGCGACTCCCGCTTCCGCCGCCGCAGGGCGTCGGGCTCGGCGCGAGCGGCCCCACCGTGCAGGCATATCAGGAACGACTCGCGTTCTTGCGGTTCGATCCGGGTCCGGTCGACGGCCAGTACGGCGCCGCGGTCGCGTATGCGGTGCAGGGCCTCCAGAAGTTCAAGGGTCTGCCCGTCACTGGTGTGATCGGAACCGCCGAGGTCGACGCCCTCAACCACTTCACCTATCCCGAGCCCATGGAACCCGGCGCGGAGCCGAATCGCACCGAGGTCGACATCGCGCGTCAGACCCTCACCCTCTACGAGGGCGGCCAGCCGCGTCTGCTCACCACGGCGTCGTCGGGCTCCGGCGAGACGTACTGCTACGACCAACCCCTCGTGAACCCGACTGAGCACGTCTGCGAGATCGCCAACACGCCGTCGGGCCGGTTCACCTACTACCTGCGTCGAACTGGGTGGGACGAGGGCGTGCTCGGCGGGCTGTACAACCCCTTCTACTTCAACGGCGGCGTTGCGGTGCACGGCGCACTGTCGGTGCCTGCCGGCCCGGCGTCGCACGGGTGCGTACGCATCCCGATGCACATCGCCGAGTACTTCCCCGACCTCGTGCGCAACGGCGACCCCGTCTACGTGGTCGGCGGCGCGCCCTTCCAGGTCCTGTCGCGCGACGCGATAGCTGGCGTGTGACCGCGCGCGGCGCCCGCGCGTGAGCGGTCGGGCGTCGTCAGGAACATTTCGATCCGCGCGCAACGAAGGGTGCCGCGGCATCTCACAGTCGTGGACCTCGGACCGCGTACGGGAGAGATGACGGTGGAGCATCGTGACGCGCTGGGGGCGCTACGCGCATCTTCGCGTGCAATCCCGACCTCGTCGCCTCGATTGATGCCACTGATCTCCCCACGAGCTCTCGGATCGTGACCGTGAGTCTCGAGGCGGAGGCCCGTCTCACCGCCGCACTCCGAGCGCTCCCAGGCGTCGACTCAGTCGAGTTCCCGAAGCGCGCCGATGTGCAGAGCGTGGAGCGACAACGAGCGGTGGCCTGTCGTCAGGCGCGCGAGGGCGGCTGAGCGACGACCTGCACGAATCGAATCCGTGCGCAGCAGTAACGTCCGCTCGCTTGGTGTTCACGCACGAGACCTCGACGGCAACGCCTTCTTTCGACGCGACCTCCACGGACGCGCCCGGTTCGGCGCGTACCCGTTGGCTCGGCGTGGCCTCGATCATGATGGTCTCGCTCCTCACGCAGGTGTGGGGCATCGAACGCGACCTCCCGATGCCCACGCTCGACGAGCGCTACTTCGTCACCCCGGCCACCTACATCGCGGCGAGCGGCAGCCTCAACCCACACTGGTTCGGTCACCCCGGGTCGACGATCATCTATCCACTCGCATTGCTCTTCCGCTTGCGCGAGGTCGTGTTCCACGGTGCACCGCTCTTCGGCGCCGCGCACTCCGTGGCCGCGCGCTTCCAGGACGACCCGGGCAGCTACTACCTCAGTGGCCGGATCTGGGTGATGATCCTCGGGCTCGCGTGCTTGCCGTTGATCTACCTCATCGGCAGACGCACGGTTGGCGAAGTCGCGGCGTTCGTGGCCACCGGGATCTGGGCGATCGCGCCGTTGGCGTTGCAGTACGGCACCGTCACCCGCACCGACACCGCCGGGCTGCTCTTCGCGCTGCTCACGATCCTGTGGTGCATGCGCGCGCTCGACCGGCCGACCATCGGTCGGTTCGCGCTGTGTGGCGTCGCGGCGGGATTCGCGGTGTCATCGCGCTACTTCCTGGCGACGCTGGCAATCATGATCACGCTCACGTGGTGCCTCGCCCGCGCCCGATCGCGCACACCGTTCCTCGCGCTCGTCGCGGCCGGTGGCGCCACCATCGGCACGTTCGCGCTCACGACACCGTTCTTCTTCCTCGCCATGAGCGAAGCGCTGCGCTCGTTGAGCGAAGAAGCCACGTTCCGCATTCCGTTCCAATCACACGGCTTCGTCGACAACCTCACGTTCTACGTGGGAGAAGCAATCCCCGAGACCATCTCGGTGCTCGGTTGCATCGCCGCGATCATCGGCATCGTGCTCCTGATCCGACGTCGCACTGCATCGCGCGTTCTTCTGCTCGTTTGGGTGCCGTGCGTGGTGATCGAGAGCTGCTTCCTCGGCGTGCACTGGAATCGCTGGATCATTCCCGCGTTGCCGATCGTGCTGTTGTTCGCCGCCTTCGGGGCCGTCGAGAGCGCGCGCATCGTCGCGGCGCGCGTGCGTGAGCCTTCGATGCGACGGCGGGCGTTCGTCGTGTTGGCGGCCACCGCCGTCGTGCTGATCGCCGCCGGCCCGATCGCGTCGGCCGTCGAGTTCGAGCGCGTCACTGCACACCCATCGACGCGCGTGCAAGCGCTCCACTTCATCGAAGACCACATTCCTACCGGCTCGAGCATCGCGGTCGAGATCCGTGGACCCGACCTCACCACGAGCGCATACCACGCGGCCAATCACGTATCGCTGCCCGATGCCGGCACGGTGGCCGACTTCGCGAAAGCGGGCTACCAGTACTTCGTGATCAACAGCGCGCTGTCGTACAAGTTCCGGATGTGCGGCACCGCGTGCCCAGCGCAAGACGCGTTCTATCTCTGGCTCCGCAGCCACGCACACAAGCTCGCAGAGTTCAAGCCCGACGTACCGGGCTTGGGCGGCCCGCACCTGGCGATCTACGACATCAGCGCTGCACGCGACGACCTCCCCGGCGCGCTGGCCCGGTCGCGCGGAATCCGCCAGCTCACGCTGCACACCACGAAGAACAACCACGTCGAGTCGATCCCCGGCCCGATCCCGTTCGTGCACGACAAGCTCGACGAGTTCGCAGCCGCCGCGCGCGCCCAGCCGTAGCGTCCGGGCCCCGCGACACGGCGGCCGAGGGATCGACTGCTACGCTGGTGTGGTTCCACGTGACGTGCGTCGTTCGACGACCGCCCGTGAGAATTCGCAAGGGCACTGATCGTTTCTCTCCGCGACTCCGGTCCGCGCACCCAATACATCGGGTGCCAGGCACGTTCGGGTCATGGTCTCGGGGTTTTCCTTTCCACCCCTCGTGAGACCCTTCCAACCACGAACACGGAGTTCTGCTTTCTCATGTCCATCATCACGCCCGAGCGCGCCTCCTCCTCTGCCGACGCGCCCGAGCCCACGTCCCCGAATCACCAACCGTCCTTTGCGGAGCTGGGTGTGCCGGCCGATCTCGTGTCGAGCTTGCACGCGCGCGGCATCGACGCGCCGTTCGCCATCCAGACCCTCACCCTCGCCGACGGGTGCGACGGCCGCGACCTGAGCGGTCGTGCGCCCACCGGCTCAGGCAAGACGCTCGCGTTCGGGATTCCGCTCGCCATGCGCGTGTCGAAGGCGAAGCCGAAGCGCCCGACCGGACTCGTGCTCGTTCCGACGCGTGAGCTCGCCAAGCAGGTGTGCGGCGAGCTCGAGTGGCTCGGCAACGGCCGCCGCCTGCGCGTCGCGGCGGTGTACGGCGGTGCGGGCTTCGGCCCGCAGTTCCGCGCGCTGCGCAAGGGCGTCGACGTGCTCGTCGCCTGCCCCGGCCGGCTCGCCGACCTGCTCGAGCGGCGTGAAGTCGACCTCGGTGCCGTCGAAGTGGTCGTGATCGACGAAGCCGACCGCATGGCCGACATGGGCTTCCTCCCCGCGGTGCGCGAGCTCCTCGACAAGACCCCCGACACGCGCCAGACGCTGCTGTTCTCCGCCACCCTCGACGGCGCGGTCGACACGCTGGTGCGCAACTACCAGCGCAACCCGGTGCGCCACGTGCTGCCCGAGAACCCGGCCGAGCCGTCGCTCGCCCGTCATCTGTGGTGGCGCGTCGAGCGCGACGAGCGCGTCGAGCTGTGCGCCAACGTCATCAAGAACGCCGGCCCGACCATCGTGTTCTGCAAGACGAAGCACGGTTCCGACGCGGTGCTCAAGAAGCTCAATCGTCTCGGCGTGCGCGCGGTCGTGATCCATGGCAACCGCTCGCAGGGCCAGCGCGAACGCGCGCTCGACGACTTCACCGCCGGCAAGGTCGACGCGCTCATCGCCACCGACGTGGTCGCGCGCGGCATCCACGTCGACGACGTCGCGTGCGTCCTGAACTTCGACCTGCCCCACGACGAAAAGGACTACGTGCACCGCTCCGGTCGCACCGCCCGCGCAGGTGCGGCGGGCACCGTGGTCACGTTCGTGCCGCGCGATCAGGCGCGCACCGCGATCCGGCTGGCGCGTGCCGTGGGTCAGCGCGTCGACCTCGAACCGCCGACGAGCGAAGACCTCGCGTCGATCGCGAAGCTCGCGCCGGCCGCTCCTGCTCGTTCACCGCAGTCGGACCCGCCCGCCGCGCCAGCGCGTGAGCGCAACCTGCGGTCGGAGTCGAAGCCCGCAGCACCCCGTGATCGCGACGCCGGCGATCGGAACGCACGTGATCGAAACCGGGGAACGAAACCCGCGCGTACGAACGACCGGGCTCGTCAGGGCGCGCCGAACCACAGCAGCCAGCCCTCGCGTCCGGACTCAACCGGTCGGGGCGAGATCAAGTGGTTCGACCCGCGACGCGGCTTCGGTTTCATCACCCACGGCGCCGAGAGCGACTTGTTCGTGCACCAGAGTGAGGTGCAGGTGAAGAACCGTCGGATCGAGGAAGGCGAGCCGGTCGAATTCGAGATCGGCCCCGGCCGTCACGGCGACGAAGCCCGCAACGTTCGGTTCGTGAAGCGCTGATCGCCCTCAGGCGCTGATGCGCGACTCGGTCTCGATCGCGTCGCTGAATGCGGCGTTCACGCCGACGAAGGTCACCCACCGTCGAGTTGCGTCGAGGCGCACACGCGGGAGCAACAGTCGCGACGCGGCGACGGTGAGCAATCCGGTGAGCAACGCGCCGCTGGCGAGCGCGCCGCTCACCGTCGACGGCTCCGCCATGAGCACGGCGGCGAGGCCCACGACGCCGAGACCAATGAGCGCCCGCCCCACCATCGTGATGCGTTGGTTCGCATGCCACGCGTCGCGGTGCAACGGCACGCGCACCGCCAAGAGCTCGCCACGGACACCGATCAACACCAACCATCCGAAGGGTCCGAGCAACAAGAGCAACACGGCGGCCCAGGCGGGAGGCCCGCCGATTCTCGTGTCCAGCTCGACCATGTGAT
>JBEVLJ010000160.1:0-2647 GCA_040509195.1 Acidimicrobiia bacterium | reverse complement strand
CCTCCCCCAACTCGACGCCGTGCCGTGGTTCCCGTACTCCGACCAGCTCACGGCTCGCGAGCTGCTCGAACACCGAAGTGGTCTTGTCGACTACCGCGCCACCGACACCTGGCTCGATGACCCGACGCGGATCGCCTCTCCCATCGACGCGGTGACGGCATCGGGGTACCTCCCCCTGCAATTCGCGCCGGGAACCGAGCAGCAGTACGCGAGCGTCAACTACATGGTGTTGGGACTCCTCCTCGAACAGGTCACCGGCAGGAGCTACGACGACCTCCTGGCCACGAACATCCTCGGGCCGCTCAAGCTCGCGCAGACGACGCACCTCGAGTCCGAGCCTGGTGCTCCCCGCGGAGGCGCCGCGGGGATCCAGAGCACGCTGTCCGATCTCCTGCTGGCTTCAGACGGCCTTCTCAAGCACCACTCGCTGGTGTCGGCGCCGGCATGGGATGCGATCAACCACCTCGACCTGGTCAGCGGAATGGGTGCGGGCATCGCTGGATACTGCCCGTGCAGCGTCAACGCAGCCGGCGTGCATTCGTTCTTCGCGATCGGCTTCACCGGCACGTCCACGTTCATGGCGTACGTGCCCTCGCTCGACGTCGCGATCGCGATCCAGGTCGGCGACGACTTCTTCACCCAACCGAGTCGGATGGCGGCCACGGTGACCCTCATCCACGACCTCACCACCAAGCTCGCGGCGGTGCACTGAACGGACACCAGGGACCGACCCGGACATCTCTTCGCAACTTTGGGTAGGTGTTCGCGCGCGCGGTGAGTACCGTGTGCTGCTGTGTACGTGCGGGGGGCGCGACCAACGGTGGGCCGAACGCGGCGCACGACCGGGCTCGGACGGACGCGCACTACGCTCCGCGCCTTCGGGGTGGCGTTGGTGATCGCAATGCTGGCGGTGCTGGTGATCGGCGCGTCGCCCGGCATCGCCGATCGCGCATCGGCGGATTCTTCACGCCGCACACCGCCCGCGAAGCCGGCCCGATCCCGAACGAACGACGCCCGCGCCACCACCGTCTCACCCGCCGTCTCGCACGACGCGTTCGTCGACACCCTCACGGCCGATGTGGGAGGACGCACCCGCCGCTGGACTCTCGTGGCCCCCGCGTCGACCAATCCCGTCGTCGACCTCGTGCTGGTGTTGCACGGCGTGGGCGGCAGCGGCACCGACATGCGCCACTTCGGATTCGACGACCTCGCCCGAACGTCGGGCGTGGCCGTGGCCTACCCCGACGCGGCCGACGGCATGTGGAACGACGGACGGCCAGGTGTGGACCCACCGGCCAGCGGTGCCGGATGGGCCGACGACATCGCGTTCTTTCGAGCGCTCGTGGCGAGCAGCGGCACCCGTATGGGCCGCACGGTCCGTTCCGTCGGCGTGGTGGGGTTCTCCAACGGGGCGATGATGGCCGCCCGCGCGGGCTGTGACATGGCCGACCTCGTCTCGGTGGTCGCCGCCGTCGATGGATCGGCAGGCGAGAATTTCGAGAGCCGCTGTCGTCCCGCGCTCCCCGTGTCGGTCGCGTTGGTGGCGACGCGGGGTGACCCGGTCGTGCCGTTCGTCGGTGGTCAGGTCGCAGCGTGGCAGGGTCGCGCGCGCGGTCGAGTCGCCGGGGTCGATGCAACGATGCGGTTCTGGTTGGCGAACAATCGGTGCGCGCCGATCCGTGATCTCGGCTTGGCCGCGACCGCGCCGTTGGTGGCGCGGCTCCAAGCCGACGGGTGTGACGACGCACGACAGGTCGTGCGGCTCGCCATCGACGACGCACAGCACGAGTGGGTCCGCACCGCAGGCTTCGACACCACCGCCGCCGTGTGGTCGTTCGTGCACCAGCAACTGCCGCGCCCGCTCAATGTCGACATCGCCGCCTCGCAGTTCGGCTGATGGCCGACGGTGAGCACCCGATCATCTTCGCTCCCCCGGCGATGCGGGCCGCGTACCTGACCGCAGCCGACGACCTCGTCGGAATGGTCACCGACGTTGCGGCGGCGCTCGGGCCCGAGGGGTGGGACGCGCGTGGCCTCGGCGTGTGGTCGCTCCGGTCGTTGATCGGTCACGCCGGTCGCGCCCTCGCGACCGTCACCGCCTATCTCGACGCCGGCGTGGGTCGACCGATCGAGGTGGAGCACGCGTTCGACTACTTCGCCGTGCTCCTCACCGCCCAGGCCGATCCGGAAGCGGTTGCCGAGCGTGGTCGCCAAGCGGGTCTCGAGCTCGGTGACGATCCGGTCACTGCCGTCATGCAGCTGCGCGACGACGCGCTCGCCGCCGTGGAAGCAGTCGCCGACGATGCACCCGCCGCGTCACCGGCCGGTGTGATGCGCCTTTCCGACTACCTGGTGTCGCGCGTCTTCGAGCTCACGATCCACACGGGAGACGTGGCACGCGCCGCAGGGGTCGAGTTCGTGCCGGCGCGCGATCCGGCGATGATCACCCTGACCGTGCTCGGTGCGCTCGTCGCCGCACGACCCGGTACGAGCGACGTGATCGCGGCGCTCACTGGCCGAGGTGCGCTGCCGGAGGGCTACAGCACGTTGTGATCGTGGAGGAACTCGTAGAGCCCGTCGACCAGGCGGAGCTCCGACACCTCCGACAACGGCACCCAGCGGGCCTCTGCGGCGTCGTCGCCCGCCA
>JBEVLJ010000159.1:0-6315 GCA_040509195.1 Acidimicrobiia bacterium | reverse complement strand
GACCACGCCGACCGTGTCGCGCAGGTCGCGGAAGGAGAGGTCGCGCACGTCGATGTTCGCGAGCCGCACCGCGCCGGCGTCCGCGTCGTACAGCCGTGGAACGAGCGACGCGATGGTCGACTTCCCCGCGCCGGACGCACCGACCAGCGCGACGGTGCGACCGGGCTCCACGCGGAACGACACACCATGCAGCACGGGAGCGCCGGCGCGGTCGTCGAGCACCGCGACCTCTTCGAGCGATGCGAGCGACACCTGGTCGGCTGCCGGGTAGCGGAAGTCGACCGCGTCGAACTCCACCGACACTCCCCCAGGCGGCAGCGCCGTCGGCGCGGCGGGCTCGGCGATGATGGGCTCGATGTCGAGCACCTCGAACACCCGGTCGAAGCTCACGAGTGCGGTCACCACGTCGAGCCGCGCGGTGGCGAGCGACGTCAGCGGACCGTAGAGCCGGTTCAGCAGCAACGCGAGGGTGACCACGGTGCCGGCCTCGAGCTCACCCTGCAGCGCCAAGTACCCGCCGAGGCCGTAGATGAGCGCCTGCGCGAGCCCCGACACCAGTGCGAGCGCCCGGAAGAACACCTCCATCGACACGGCGGTGCGCACGCCGATGTCACGCACACGATCGGCGCGGTCAGCGAACTCGCCCACCTCCTCGTCAGGGCGGCCGTACAGCTTCACGAGCGTGGCACCCGGCGCGGAAAACCGCTCGGTCATCTGCGACGTCATCGCGGAGTTGTGGTCGGCGGCTTCGCGCTGCAGACGCCCCACCTTCGATCCCACGCGGCGCGCCGGGATCACGAACACGGGCAGCAACACCAGCGACAAGAGCGTGATCTGCCACGACAGCTCGAACATCACGATGAGCGTGAGCACCAGCGCGATCACGTTGGTCACGACCCCCGACAGTGCGGAGGTGAACGCGCGCTGCGCGCCGATCACATCGTTGTTGAGCCGGCTCACCAGCGCGCCGGTCTGCGTGCGCATGAAGAAGGCGATCGGCATGCGTTGCACATGCTCGAACACCCGCTTGCGCAGATCGACGATGAGTCCTTCGCCGAGTCGCGCCGACTGCAGTCGTTCGAACAGGCCGACGACCGCGTCGAGCACGGCCACGAGCGCGATGATCCACGCGATCGTCACCACCGTGCTCACGGCTTCGCCCTTCACGATCGCGTCGACGGCGCGTCCGGCGAGGATGGGGGTGAGCACGCCGAGCACCGCGGAGACGGTCGCCAGCCCGAGGAACCAGGCAATCGTCGTGCCATGGGGTCGCGCGAAGCGCGCGACGCGACGCACGGTGCCGGGTGCCACCGTGCGCTGAGGCTTCGAGTCCTGCATCGCGCTCTGCAGCGCACCCCACGTGTCGAATCCAGTCATCGTTGCTCCTGCACGCTCGCGGACCACCACGATATTTGCTCAAGTTCACTTGAAGTCCAGCAATTGTCGGCATATTCTCATGGCATGGACACCGAGCTCTCGATCGGGGCAGTCAGTGAGCGCACCGGCGTCGCCGCGTCGGCGCTGCGCTTCTACGAAGACCAGGGGCTGATCCACTCCACCCGCTCCCCCGGCGGCCAACGGCGGTACGCGCGCGACACCATCCGGCGCGTGTCGTTCGTGCGGGTCGCGCAACAGGTGGGGCTGAGCCTCGACGAGATCCACGACGCGCTCGCGTCGCTCCCCGAGAAGCGCACCCCCACGAACAAGGACTGGGGTCGCCTGTCCGCGTCGTGGCGACCTCGCCTCGACGCGCAGATCCACGTGTTGGAACGTCTGCGCGACCGACTCGACGGCTGCATCGGATGTGGCTGCCTCTCGCTCGGCGTGTGCAAGCTCGCCAATCCCGGCGACATCGCGGGCAACGACGGTCCCGGGCCGCGCTACGTCGTCGACGACGCATGATCCCTACGCTCTCGCCATGACCTACTGCTTGGCCATGCGTCTGCGCGACGGCCTCGTGCTCCTCTCCGACACGCGCACCAACGCGGGCGTCGACAACGTGAGCACCTACGGGAAGCTGTTCGTGTTCCACCCCACCCCCGACCGCACCATCGTGTTGCAATCGGCCGGCAACCTGGCCACCACGCAGGAGGTGCTCGATCGCATCCATCGCGATCTCGACGACCCCTCGGCTCCCGAGTCGCTGCGCACCGTCGGCGCGTTGTTCGAAGCCGCGCTGTACGTGGGCCGTCTCAGCGTCGAGGTCGCACAGTCGCACCGCGCTGGCCTCGCCGGGAGCGGCGCCGACGCGACGAGCACATTTCTGTTGAGCGGTCAGCTCGGTGACGCACCGGCTGACGTGCTGCTCGTGTACCCCGAAGGCAACTACATCCGCGCGTCGGACTCGCGACCGTTCCTGCAGATCGGCGAGACGAAGTACGGCAAGTTCCTGCTCGAGCTCGCGACCGCCGAGCCACTCGACCTCGACAACGGGTCGAAGGTGGCGTTGAGCTCGATGATCAGCACCGCGCGTGCGAACGTGTCGGTCGGACCGCCGTACGAGCTGGCGGTGTACCGCAACGGCTCACACGTCGTGGAGCACTCGCGGATCGACGCCGACTCGGGCTATCTCAGCCAGCTCGAAGACGTCTGGTACCGCCATCTCCACCAAGCGCTGCGCGAGCTCCCCATGGTCGACCCGACCGACACGCGCGAGATCTGAGCGCGCGTTCCTTTCAGCCGACCGTTCGTTGACGCAGTGACGCGCGACGTCCTTCGGATCCGAGCGAACTGAGCGCGCGGTCCGACAGCTCGCTGATCAAGACCGCTTCACGGCCGAACGGCGCCCGCAATGGCATCCGCGCGCGGCGTCCCCCTGGGCACGCGGCCGCGTCGTACGCCGCCGCGGTCGCGTCACGCGCTCCGACCAGCAACGTCTGCGCCACCGCGCGTGCCTCGGCGCGTCCGCTCGGGCCGTCCGCTCCGGGCCAGCGCGGTCCGATTTGCAGATCATTGCGCACGAGTGGTTCGTCACCCACGTCGACGCGCATTCGGTGGAGCAACGACCCCGACACCTCTCCGTACCGGCCGCACACCACGCGGTCGCGCAACACGAGCTCCGCGTTCGGATCCAGTTGCACGCGCGTCGTCACCCGGTGATCGCACCCAGTGACGAGCAGCAACGGCTCGGGGAGCCAGTGCAACGTGGCACCGGCCGCGACCTCGATGTGGAGTGTCAGGTGCGACGGTGATTGCGTGACGCCCGGCATCGCCATGGTGGAGGCCGCGCTGTGCACCACGAGGGTTGCGCCAGCTTCGACGCGCACGCGGAGCTGCAGTTCGTCACCACCCAGCGGCCCGGCCGCGCTCCCGACGAGGTACAACGCATCCGGGGTCGACCGGAAGGTCAGCGGCGGCGACGATCGCATGGTGGTGCAGCGCGTGGAGCCGTGGCGCACCTCGGCCACCACGTCACAGCTCGCGCGCACCGCGCTGCTGCTCACACCGTTGACTCGACCGGCACGTCGACCGGCTCGTCGCCCGCCACGTCGAGATGCGCGCGCAACCAGTTGGCGACGGAAGTGGCGTGTGGGTCGTCGGTCAGCGACAGGACGATGGTGGGAAGGTCGCCACGCTTCGCGGCCGCGTCGCGTTCCATGATCGCCACGTCGGAGTGCACCAGTTCGGCGAGGTCGGTCTTGTTGATCACCAAGAGGTCCGACGACGTGATGCCAGGACCACCTTTGCGCGGCACCTTGTCGCCACCGGCCACGTCGATCACGAAGATCTGCACGTCGACCAACGCGCGGCTGAACGTCGCGGTGAGGTTGTCGCCCCCGCTCTCGAGCAGCAGCAGATCAGGTTCGAAGCGCGTCTCCAACACTGCGAGTGCGTCGACGTTCTCGCTGATGTCGTCACGGATCGCGGTGTGCGGACAGCACCCGGTCTGCACCGCGACGATGCGCTCCTGGTCGATCACACCGGCGCGTTCGAGGATCGACGCGTCTTCGGTGGTGTAGATGTCGTTCGTGACGACCGCGACCGAGAGCTCGGGCGTGAGCGAACGACACAGCGCGGCGACGAGCGTGGTCTTGCCGCTCCCGACCGGGCCACCGATCCCGACGCGCAACGCGCGACCGAGCCGTGGGCGCCGCGCACGCGGGTCGAGCACGTCCTCGAGATCATGGTCGTGCGCGTGCGCGTGATCGTGGTCGTGCGCGTGCCCGTGGTCATGGCTGTGCGAGTGACCGCTTCCCATCGTCGTCTCCTCAGGTCGTGAACATCCGAATGTCCCAGCGCGCGTGCTCCATCGACGCGATCTCGACCACCGGACCGGCGCCGGCCGGCAGTTCGTCGAGTGGCGTCCACGCATGACCGACCGCGAGGTCCACCACGCGTTCGCCGTCGTCCGCGCACGCAGCCAACAGCGCTGCCACCGCGAACGGGTCGAGCCCCAACAAGCGCACCGCGGCCATCGCCGGCGTGGACGTCGCGTGGTGCACCACGAGGCGCGCCACTTCGTCGACGCCCAGCTCCGCCGCCACCCCGACCAGGCCCCACGCGCACGCCTGATGCAGACCGTCCGTCCCGGTCCGCAGGTCGTCGAGCGTCACCCACATCTCGGACGGCCAACACCGACCGGCGGCGCGCAGCAGTTGACGCCCCAATCGGCGCGACGCCGAACGCAGCACGGGCGACACGATGCGCGCGTCGGCTTCGGCATCGAGCGCGCGCACGACCGCGGCCCGCTCGTCGACGTCATGCGTCGCTCGCACCCGTGTCGTGGTGGCGACCGCAAGGGCCGCGTCGGTGAGGCCGGCCGTCCACAGTCGTCCGATCACGTACGCCGTCAACGACGCGTCGTCGTGCACGCGACCGTCGGCGATCGCCGACTCCACGCCCGCCGAGTGCACGTGCCCGCCCGCAGGGAAGCGCCCGTCGGCGAGGAGCAGCGCGGCGAGGTTCGTCGTCATCGCTCAGAACAGGAAGTAGCGCTGCGTCATGGGCAGCTCCACGGCAGGGTCGGCGTCGATCAACTCGCCATCGATGGTGACTGCGAACGTGTCGGCGTCGACGCGCACCTCGGGCAGCGCGTCGTTGCCGACCATGTCGGACTTGGTGAGGGCGCGCGTGTCGCGCACCGCCACCACGCGCGATGCGAGGTCGAGCGAATCAAGCGCGCCGGATTCCAACGCGGCGGGCGCGACGAACGTGACGCTGTTCCCGGCCGCCACCGCGGGTGACGCGCCGAACATCGGGCGCGGCAACATCGGTTGCGGCGTGGGAATCGACGCGTTGGCGTCGCCCATCTGAGCCCACGCGACCATGCCGCCCTTCACCACCACGTGCGGCCGCACGCCGAAGAACGCCGGGTTCCAGAGCACGAGGTCAGCGAGCTTGCCCACCTCCACCGAGCCGACTTCGGCGTCGAGCCCGTGCGCGATGGCCGGACAGATCGTGTACTTCGCGACGTAGCGGCGGGCACGTTGGTTGTCGGCCGCGCCGTCGCCCGGCAACGAGCCCCGCCGACGCTTCATCGCATGCGCGGTCTGCCACGTGCGCAGCACCACCTCGCCGATACGGCCCATCGCCTGCGAATCGGAGCCGATCATCGAGATCGCTCCGAGGTCGTGCAGCACGTCTTCCGCCGCGATCGTCGACGGTCGGATGCGGCTCTCCGCGAACGCGAGGTCTTCGGGGATCGACGGGTTGAGGTGATGGCACACCATGAGCATGTCGAGGTGTTCGTCGAGGGTGTTGACGGTGTGTGGGCGGGTGGGATTGGTGGAGCTCGGCAGCACGTTGGGTTCGCCGGCGACGGTGATGATGTCGGGTGCGTGCCCGCCGCCCGCGCCCTCGGTGTGGTACGCGTGGATCGACCGGCCCTTCACTGCCGCGAGGGTGTCCTCGACGAAGCCCATCTCGTTCAGAGTGTCGGTGTGGATGTTGGTCTGCACGCCGGCCTGCTCGGACACCGTCAGGCAGGCGTCGATCACCGCGGGGGTGGTGCCCCAGTCCTCGTGCAGCTTGAATCCCGCTGCACCGCCGCGCAACTGCTCCCACATGGACTCGGCCGACATCGTATTGCCCTTGCCGAGTAGCACGACGTTCAGCGGCCCGGTGTCGAGCGACTCGAGGATGCGGGCCAGGTGCCAGGAGCCCGGCGTCACCGTCGTGGCCTTGCTACCCTCCGCGGGGCCGGTGCCTCCCGCGATGATCGTCGTGATGCCGCCGCCGAGCGCCTCCTCCATGATCTGCGGACAGATCAGATGGACGTGACAGTCGATGGCGCCCGCGGTCACGATGCGGCCGTTGCCCGCGATGATCTCGGTCGACGGCCCGACCACCAGATCGGGGTGGACGCCCGACATGATG
>JBEVLJ010000158.1:0-8233 GCA_040509195.1 Acidimicrobiia bacterium | reverse complement strand
CCCGACCGGTCAGCGTGACCGTGGCGGCCGCGGCGCTCACCGTCTCGCTCGCCACTCTGGCTCGGAGTGCCGCCGACGGCGCGGTTCGCATGGATGTGGTCCACACGGCCGCAACCGGGGTGGCGAAGACCCTGCTGCGCCTCACGGTGTGGGACCTGTCGGGTTGGTGGGAGTACCACGAGCTCGACGCGACGGCGACGAACCTCGAGCCGGCATCGGTGGTCGTCGGCATCTCCGACGCTCGCGACGCGCTCACGACCTGGGATCAGTTCGGCGATCGCAACGAGGTGCTCATCAACCTCGAGGGCGACGTGACCATCGGGAACACGCTGCTGATCACGAAACCTGGGCTCGAGCCCGAACTCTCATGGAATCGGACGCTCGTTGAGCGAGTCGAGCTGAAGCACACCGGCCGAGCCGGGGTGGAGATCGAGACGCAGTTGGGTCGGCTCGCGGTACCGTCCCGACTCGTGTCGTTGCTGCGATCGCGGCGCGCTGAGTCGGTCGAGCTGATGGTCATCGACGACGGCCCGAGCTTGTCGGCGCGCGTCCTCGCACCATCTGCCGACACGACCGTGACCATCATCGCTCCCCTTGCCGCGCCGGGAGCGGATCAGTCGGCGCTCCAAGCCGAGCGCCGTGATCTTCGCACCCGCGACGTCAAGCACCTCGTTCGCGCCCTGTCGTTCGACGCGACCGCCGAGGAACTCGACGAGATCCTCGAGCACGGCGTGGCGTACACGCGTCGCCTTGCGGCGGCGCACCCGAACCTCGCGCGAGAACGAATCGAACACTTGCTCCGGGAGGGAACCGAAGCGATTCGCGGCGCGACAGCCGGGAACCCGAGTCTCGACGTCGTGCTCTGCGAGATCGCGGCCAAGGACTCGTCGACGGTCGTGCGCTCGGCCGTGGCCGCGAATCCCAATCTCAGTCCACAGTCGCTGGCGGATCTGATCGCCGACGCCGACCGGCAGGTGCGCGCACGAGCTGCGTCGAACGAGTCAGTCACACCCGCGCAACTCGAAGAGTTGGCGCGGGATCCTGACGCCGACGTCCGCGCCGCGGTCGCCGCCCAGCGCGCCATCAGCGTCGAGTTGCTGCAGCTCCTTGCGCGCGATCCCGACCCGGTCGTGTGCGCAGCAGTGGCGGGAAACGAGCAGTGTCCCGCAGCGACGTTGCGTGAGCTCGTCAGCGTCGTTCCCCATGCGGTGATGGCGAGCCCGCGGACTTCGGCGTCGTTGCTCGAAGCGGGAAGTCGAATCAACGACCCCACGTTGCGCGCGGTGGTCGCAGCCAACCCGGCGACGCCGACCAAGCGACTCGACGCGCTCTCGCACGACGAGGCGATCGAGGTGTTGCGCAACGTCGCGGAGAACCCGAACACGTCGTCATCGATCCGTCGACGCGTGCGTCGGAAGCTCACACCCGAGTAGACGCCGTTCGCGGTCAGAGGCCGTGAGTGAAGTCGGCGGTGACGGGCGGTGGCGGCGGTGCCTGCTCGCCCGCTTCGATCGCCTCGATGAGGAGCTCCGCGATGTCTTGGACGATCACGTCCTCGTCGCGACCCTTCTCCTTCACGCCGTCGTCCATCATCACGTAGCAGAACGGGCAGGCCACCGCGATGCGTTGCGCACCGGTGGCGAGCGCCTCTTCGGTGCGCTCGATGTTGACCTTCTTGCCCGTGTGCTCCTCCATCCACATGCGGGCACCACCGGCGCCACAGCACATGCCCTTGGTGCCGTTGCGCGGCATCTCCACGATCTCGATGCCGCCGAGCGAGCCGATCACGTTGCGCGGCGCGAGGTACACGTCGTTGTGGCGACCGAGGTAGCAGCTGTCGTGATACGTGACGCGCTCGTCGAGCGTGGCGCCCTCGAGCGACAGCCGGCCGTCGGCCACGAGCTGCGCGAGCAGCTGCGAGTGGTGCACCACCTCGTAGTGACCACCGAGCTGCGGGTACTCGTTCTTCAGCGTGTTGAAGCAGTGCGGGCACTGCGTGATGATCTTTTTCACGCCGAGGTCGTCCATGCTCGCGATGTTCTCCATCGCCAGCATCTGGAAGATGTACTCGTTGCCCGATCGACGCGCGGGGTCGCCGGTGCAGAGCTCGCTCGGCCCGAGGATCGCGAAGTCGAGGTCGGCGCGCTGCAGCAGCTTCGCGACGGCCCGCGACGTCTTCTTGTTGCGGTCGTCGAACGAACCCGCGCAGCCGATCCAGTAGAGGTACTCGTGACCGAGTGGCCCGGAGCCGGCTTCGACGATGTCGACGCCTTCCATGTCGGCGGCCCAGTCGCCGCGCTCGCCCTGGTTCATGCCGTACACGTTCTGCGAATTCTCCATCGACCGGTACGTGTTGCCGAGCTCCGCGGGGAAGTCGCTCTCCATCAGGCTCTTGTACCGACGCATGTCGAGGATCTTGTCGAGGATCTCGATGTTCACCGGGCAGATCTCATCGCACGCCTTGCACGACGTGCATGCCCACAGCTCTTCGCTCGACACGCGCTGGAACAGGTCGTCGGCGGTGACGGTGATCTGCGACGTCACACCCACCGGCGGCGACACCGCGGGGTCACCCGTCGCCGCCATCACCTCGCCGACCTTCAACACGATCTCGCGCGGGTCGAGCGGCTTGCCCGTCGCGTGCGCGGGACACACCGAGGTGCAGCGTCCGCACACCGTGCACGCGTCGGTGTCGAACAACTGCTTCCACGTGAAGTCTTCGATGGTCGACGCGCCGAACGTGTCGAGCTCCGTCTCCATCAGGTTCGGCATGGGCTTCATCGCGCCCTTGGGCCGGTCCTTGTCCTTCAGGTACATGTTCATCGGCGACGTGATCATGTGGCGGAGCTTCGTGGTTGGCAGGATCACGAGGAACGCGATGAACGCAGCGAAGTGCACGCCCCACAACACGCGGTGCATCACTTCGAGGTTGCCGGCCGTCCACCCGCCGAACCACGACGCGATGCCGTAGCCCACGAACGACCACTTCTCGTATGCCGGCCGCCCTTGCTCCGCGATGCGCAGCGCCTCGGTGAGGAACCCGGTGACGCCGATCACGAGGAACATGCCGAGGATGACCGCGTCTTCGGGCTTGGTCTTGATCCGGATGCGGTACGGCCGTTGCACGTAGCGACGGACGATGGCCCACGAGATGCCGACGAGGAAGACGACGCCGCCGATCTCGGCTGCGAACGAATAGCCCTGGTACACGCCGCCGTGCAGGAACTTGAGGTTGTCGGGGAGCTGGTGGTCGATCTCGAGCACCACCGTCGCGATGAACAACCAGAGGAAGCCGAAGTAGATGGCGGAGTGCATCAGACCCGCAGCGGGGTCGCGCATCAGCGTCTGCATCCACACGCCGGAACGGAAGTCGAGCATGCGGCGGTGGAAGTTCTTCTTCGTGGTGCGACGGTCGTCGGGCTTGCCGCGCTGGTAGTTGCGCACGCGCTGGCTCACCAGCCACGCGCACACGAACAACATGGTGGCGGCGACCATGTAGAAGGCCCAGTACATGGGTTCGGGGATGTCGCCGAACGGCTCCCGCGCGATGCCCGAGTGGTCGTGCCACTCGGTGACGCGGGGTGCGATCCCGGAGGCGATCGTGCCGACCGCGACGAGCACGCCGACGATCAACACGGTCACGTGCGGCTTGGGCCAAATTCGTTTGGGCTGGCTCAGCTTCGACACGGCGCGAAAGTTACCGGACCCACCACGTGGATGCTGGATGCGGCACCCCGGGATGCGGCACCGCTGGCTGGCAACGGGTCGAGGTCAAAGCGTGCGGGCGTCCTGCTCGCGGAGTCGACGGGCGAGCCCGGCCAGCAGCTTCTTGGAGAAGCCGGGGGTGTCGAGCAGCGTGTCGAACCCGCGTTGACCGATCCTCGCCACTTCCATCGGCGTCTCCGCGACGACGGTGGCGTTGCGCGGCGCTCGATCGAGCAGCGCGAGGTCGCCGAAGAAGCCGCCCGCGCCGAGCAGCGCGACCTGACGGCCGTGACGCTCCACGCGCGCCCGGCCGTCGAGGATCACGTAGAACTCGCTGCCGGCTGAACCTTCGGTGACGATCGGCGTGCCCTCCGCGACCTGCACGAGCTCGGCCTGCTTGGCCACCGCGTGGAGGTCCTTCTTCGAGAGCGCCGAGAAGAGCGGCACTTCGGCGAGGTGTTGCGCAAAGGAATCAGATCCGCGAGCCACGAGGGAAATCTATCGAGGTTGTCAATTCCGGGGAATGAGATGCCCATGGTTGAAGTTGATACCATGACACTCAACCTTCCTGCGCCGTCGCGCGCAAGTCTCTCCCACCCTGTATCTGCAGCCCCTTCAGGAGGCAATCCCCATGCCCAAGGCCGTCGGCATCGACCTCGGCACCACCAACTCCGTCGTTTCCGTCATGGAGGCGGGCGAGCCCGTCGTGGCTCCCAACGCGGAGGGATCCCGCACCACCCCGTCGGTCGTGGCCTTCTCGAAGACGGGCGAAGTGCTCGTCGGCGAGGTCGCGAAGCGCCAGGCGATCACCAACCCCGATCGCACCATCCGTTCCGTGAAGCGTCACATCGGCACCGGCTGGTCGATCGACATCGACGGCAAGGCCTACAACTCGCAGGAGATCTCGGCCCGCATCCTCCAGAAGCTCAAGCGCGACGCGGAGGCCTACCTCGGCGACACGGTCACCCAGGCGGTGATCACCGTGCCCGCGTACTTCGGCGACGCCGAGCGCCAGGCCACCAAAGAAGCCGGCGAGATCGCAGGACTCGAGGTGCTGCGCATCATCAACGAGCCGACGGCCGCCGCGCTCGCGTACGGCCTCGACAAGGACGGCGACCAGACCATCCTCGTCTTCGACCTCGGCGGCGGCACGTTCGACGTGTCGGTGCTCGATCTCGGCGAGGGCGTGTTCGAGGTGAAAAGCACCGCGGGCAACACGCACCTCGGTGGTGACGACTGGGACCAGCGCGTCATCGACTGGCTCGTCTCCGAGTTCAAGAACGCGCACGGCGTCGACCTCTCGGTCGACAAGATGGCCGTGCAGCGCTTGAAGGAAGCGGCGGAGAAGGCGAAGGTCGAGCTCTCGTCGCTGCAGGAGACCACCGTCAACCTGCCGTTCATCACCGCCACGAGCGACGGCCCGCTGCACCTCGACCTCACGCTGTCGCGCTCGAAGTTCCAGGAGCTCACGGCTGATCTCCTCGACTCGTGCCGCGGTCCGTTCGAGCAGGCGATCCGCGACGCGGGCCTCACCAAGGACGAGATCGACAAGGTGATCCTCGTCGGTGGTTCCACGCGCATGCCCGCGGTTGCCGACCTCGTGAAGGAGCTCACCGGCAAGGAAGCCGACAAGGGCGTCAACCCCGACGAGGCCGTCGCGGTCGGTGCGTCGCTCCAGGCCGGTGTGCTCAAGGGCGACGTGAAGGACATCCTCCTGCTCGACGTCACTCCCTTGTCGCTCGGCATCGAGACCAAGGGCGAGATCATGACGAAGCTGATCGAGCGCAACACCACGATCCCGACCAAGCGCTCCGAGGTGTTCACCACCGCCGACGACAACCAGGGCAGCGTCGAGATCAAGGTGCTCCAGGGCGAGAGCGACATGGCGTACCGCAACAAGCTGCTCGGCACGTTCCAGCTCGTCGGCATCCCGCCCGCACCCCGCGGCGTCCCGCAGATCGAAGTCACGTTCGACATCGACGCCAACGGCATCGTGCATGTGTCGGCGAAGGACCTCGGCACCGGCCGTGAGCAGCAGATGACGATCACCGGTGGCACCGCGCTCGGCAAGGATGAGATCGAGCGGATGATGAAGGAAGCCGAGGCGCACGCGGAGGAAGACCGCGTCCGTCGAGAGGAGGCGGAGGTTCGCAACAACGCCGACTCGCTCGTCTTCCAGACCGAGAAGCTCCTCAAGGACAACGCCGACAAGGTGCAGCCCGACGACAAGGTGAAGATGGAGGACGCGGTCAAGCAGTTGAAGGACGCGCTGGCCGGCACCGACATCGAGGCGGTCAAGCGCGGTCACGAGCACCTCATCGAGGTGAGCCAAGACTTCGCGCAGCGGCTCTATGCGGCGGCGCAGGCGCAGCAGGGTGCCGACGGTGGTTCGGCGGGTGCCGGTGCCAACGCGCCCGACGACGACGAAGTCGCCGACGCCGAGATCGTCGACGAGCCCGGCGAGGAGTCCGCGTGACGACCAGCTCTTCGTTCGGGCACGGAGACGGTCCCGACGACGCCGGCTTCCAAGAGTCGGTCGACGAGTGGTCTCCCGAGCAGGGAGAGGCAGAGGCGGCCGCAGTCGTCGAGTCGGATCTCGCTGAGCTGCAGACGGAACGCTCGGAGTTGGTCGACACGCTGCGACGCGTGCAGGCCGACTTCGAGAACTACCGCAAGCGCGTGATCCGCGAGCAGACCACGCTCGTCGAGCGTGCGACGGAGCGACTCGTCGAGGATCTGCTGCCGGTGCTCGACTCGTTCGACGGTGCGCTCACGCACGCGGCCGCGTCAGACGCCCGAATTCCCGAAGTTGGGCAGATCGTCAACGGTGTCACGAGCATCCGCGCCCAGCTCGTCGGCGTGCTCGAGAAGAACGGACTCGAGCGCATCGACGCGGATGGCGCGTTGTTCGATCCGAACGAACACGAAGCCGTGATGCAAGACGACGGTCCGTCGGATCCGCGCGTCGCGGAAACGATGCGCACCGGGTACCGACTCAAGGGACGCGTCGTGCGCCCCGCGATGGTGCGCGTCACGCGCGAGGGTTAGCCGATGGCCGGCCAACAGCCGCAGCGCGAGTGGTTCGAGAAGGACTACTACGCGGTGCTCGGCGTGCCGTCGAGCGCGACCGACAAGGAGATCACGAAGGCGTACCGCAAGCTCGCGAAGGAGTTCCACCCCGACGCGAACGCGGGCAACAAAGACGCCGAGGAGCGCTTCAAGGAGATCTCTGCCGCGCACGACGTGCTCGGCGACGCGTCGAAGCGCAAGGAGTACGACAACGTCCGCGAGATGGTCGCGTCGGGCGGAGGGTTCGGCGGCCCGGGTGGGTTCGGCGGCGGTTTCGGCGGCCCCGGCGGGCAAGGCTTCGGCGGTGCCAACTTCCAGAACATCCGCTTCGAAGACGGCGACGCGGGTGGTCTCGGCGACCTGCTCGGCAACTTGTTCGGCGGGCGTGGCGGTCGCGGCGGCGGGCGCGGCGCGCGCGGTCCGGCCGGACCACAACACGGTGCCGACATCGAAGCGAGCCTGCACCTCAGCTTCCTCGACGCGGTGCACGGCATCACCACGTCGGTCAACGTCACCTCGGAGGCGCCGTGCTCGGTGTGCGGCGGGACGGGCGCAGAGCCCGGCACGTTGCCCGAGACGTGCCCGACGTGTGGTGGGAGCGGTGCGGTTGCGGTCGACCAGGGACCGTTCTCCTTCTCACAGGTCTGCCCCACGTGCAATGGGCGCGGCGCGGTGGTCAAGCACAAGTGCAAGCACTGCAAAGGTCGCGGCACCGAGGTGCGACCGCGTTCGGTGAAGGTGCGCGTGCCGGCGGGCGTCGACGACGGGCAACGAATCCGGGTGAAGGGCCGCGGCGCGCCCGGGCTCAACGGCGGCCCGCCCGGCGACCTCTACGTGGTCGTGCAGGTGGAGCCGCACCCGATCTTCGGCCGCAGCGGCAAGAACGACCTCACGGTGAAGGTGCCGGTCACGTTCCCCGAAGCAGCGCTCGGCGCGCAGGTGAAGGTGCCCACGCTCACATCGCCGGTCACCGTGAAGGTGCCGGCCGGAACGCAGAGCGGCAAGACCGTCCGCGTGCGCGGCCGTGGCATCCAGCGTGCCTCGGGTGATCCGGGCGCGTTGCTCGTCACGTTCGACGTGGTGGTGCCGACCGAGCTCGACGACGACGCCAAGCAGGCCGTCGAGGAGCTCGGCGAAAAATTGCCGAGCAACCTGCGCGAATTCCTGGGAGTGTGAGCCATGGCCGCGGACCAGAGTGGAGAACGAGCGCTCTACATCATCTCGGTCGCGGCCGAGCTCGCGGGTGTCCACCCGCAGACCCTGCGGATCTATGAGCGAAAAGGGTTGATCGAGCCGGTTCGTACGGTTGGCCGGAGTCGGCGGTACTCCGATCGCGACCTCGCGCTGCTCGCCCGCATCCAGGAGCTCACCAACGACGGCGTGAGCCTCGCCGGTGTCCGCAAGATCCTCGACCTCGAGGCCGACCTCGACGAGCTGCGCGAGCGGATCGCGGTGCTCG
>JBEVLJ010000157.1:0-9955 GCA_040509195.1 Acidimicrobiia bacterium | reverse complement strand
ATCGCGGTGGTGTCGGTGTGCGAGAGCGAAAGCATCCAGCCTGTGACGCCGCGGGTGCGCGCCAACTCGTCGGCGCGGCCGTGCAGCTCGAGCGACGGCGCGCCGGTGTCGTCACGTTTCACCTCGACGTCGCGCAACGCGAAGCTGCCGAGACCCACACCGAGCGCCTTCATCACCGCTTCCTTGGCGGCGAAGCGCGCGGCCAAGCTCTTGGCCGGGTCGTACTGCGACAACGCGTACTCGCGCTCGGCGTCGCTGAACATCCGTTCCGCGAGCGAGCTGCGGCGAGTCACCGCACGGCGGAAGCGTTCGACCTCGACGAGATCGGTGCCGAGCCCGAGCACGCCGGTGCCGGTGCTCACGCGCGCGGCCAGCGGTCGGCCAGCACGTACACGGGCTCGGTGAGCAGCTCGGCGACGTCGAAGGTGGCGAGCACGTCGTCGTCGAATTCCGGCACCGTCTCGGTGACCGCGTCCTTCAGAGCGCTGTACCGCCCCTGATAGCCCGACAGCGTGGTGCGCATCACGTCGCCGGGCAACCGATCAGCGAACACCACGTGCAACAACGTGAGCCCGATCGTCTCGTTGCCTTTGACCTCGGGGACGATCAACACGGTGCGTCCGTCGCTCCGACCGCGCGTGACGGTGACCTCGTGCTGGGTGGCCACGCGGTGCTTCGTGCCGCGCAACGTGGGATCGGTGCGGGTGCGCGATGCGAAGTCGACCGACGTGGCGACCACGTGCACGGTAGCGGTGTCGGCGCTGAGATCACCTTCGACGCGGTACCTCGTGAACCCGATCACCTCGACCACTGCGGGGTCGAGCGCGACGAGCGTGCGCAGCGAGCGGTAGCTCACCGAGTCGCGCGACGCGCCCGCGTCGAGCACCGAGCGCACGAGCGGCACATGCAACAGCTCTTCGTCGGCGCGCGAGATGCCGACGGTGACCGTCTTCGCCTGGTGCTTGATCGTGTCGATCGTGCGGGTGAGCTCGTCGATCCCGGCAGTGAGCGCGACCGTGAGGTCCTCCACCAACGCCGACGGCGTTCCCACCTTGCCGTGGTCGATCTCGTAGAGGTCGAGCGGCGAGATGCCCAGCGCGTAACGGAACAATGATGCGATGCGCACCGCGGTGGATGCGTCCAGGTTGCCGTCGTAGCTCCCGACGCGCAGCGCGTCGAGGAAGGTGCGTGCGGGCGCGACGAGCTCAGTGGCGAGTGCGGCGAGCATGTCGGGTTGCACTGCGGCGTGCTGCACCGCGGCACGCGCGGTGCGCAACGGGTGCGCCGACACGTCGATCACCAGCGCGGCTTCGTAGCCGAAGAGATGACCGGCCATCGTCGACAGCACGAAGCCGAGCGCGTCGTGCACCGGTGGCACGTGGATCACTTCCACCGCACTGGTGAAGCGCTGATCGCCGTCGTTGGTGATGACGATCGGCGCCGCGCGGTGCGCACGGTGGTACGCCACTTCCTTGGCCACGTCGTCGGCGTTCGAACCGTCGAGCCCGGCCGCGCACACGAGGATGAGCGGTTCGGTGCACAGGTCGATGTGCTTCTTGTCTTCGGCGATGTCGGCCGAGATCGAGCGGTAGCAGAGCTCCGAGAGCTTGATGCGCAGCTCGTTGGCCGCGATGCGGTTGAGCCCGTTGCCCACCACGGTCCAGTAGCGGCGCGTGGGAACGTGACGAGCCGCGATCGCCGCGATCGCGTCGCGCGCACCCAGCACCGTCTGCATGGCATCGGGCAGCGCGTGGAGGCCCCGCAGCAACTCGTGCGCGTCGCTCGGCGCGACCGTGTCGAGCTCGGCGGCGAGCGCCAGCGCGAGCAGGTAGCCAGCCGCGACCTGCGCATAGAACGCCTTGGTCGACGGCACCGCCATCTCCAGGTCGCGGCCGTCGGAGGTGTAGAGCACGCCGTCGGACTTGTCGACGAGGTCGCTGTTGCGGCGGTTCACGATCGCCAGCACCGACGCGCCACGCGTGCGCACGAGGTCGACGGTGCGATTGGTGTCGGTGGTCGTGCCGCTCTGGCTGATCGCGACGACCAGCGTGTTCGACATGTCGTCGGCGAGACCGAACCCCGACAGCTCGGTGGCGGCCATGGCGTCGGCGCGCAAGCGGCCGCCCACCATCCGCTCGATCGCGGCGGCGACAGCCATGCCCGCGATCGCCGCGGTGCCTTGTCCGACGGCGACGACCCGAGTGATGCTCCCGTCGCGCACCCGCGCCAGCAGATCGGCGGGGAGCACGTCGGTGTCGAGCGCGACCTGCAAGAGACCGTCGACGTCGACGATGCGGCCACGCAGCGTCTTGCGGAACGAGCTCGGCGCCTCCGAGATCTCCTTCAGCAGGAAGTGCGGGAACGACCCGCGATCGATGTCGCGCGTGGTGATCTCGGCTTCGACGATCTCGCGCTCGTCGACGGGCAGCACGGTGCCGTCGAACGCGGTGCGTGCGATGCCGTCGACGGCACCGGCGTGCGCGAGGTCGAGGCGCACGATCTGGCCGCGCGTCGCGGAGGCGCGGGTCGCGTCGGCGGGCGTTTCGCCGTCGAGGCGCACATAGCGCGCCGTCTCTTCGATCAGCCCGTACGGCTCGCTGGTGACCACGTACGCATCTTCCGCAAGACCCACGTAGAGGGCTTGGCCGCTGCCGCGCAACGACAACAGCAACGCACCAGGGTCGGCCGCGGCCTGCGCGCCGATGGCGAGCGAGCCTTCGAGCTCGCGCACCGTGGCGCGGAATGCGTCCTCGACCGGCGTGCCCTTCTCGAGGTGACGCGACACCAACGCGGGGATCACCTGGGTGTCGGTGGTGATCTCGGTGAACGGGTGCAGCCCTTCGAGCGCGCGCAGGTCGAGGTAGTTGTCGACATCGCCGTTGAGCGCACCGACCACGTACGGGCCCGACCGGTCGGACTCTTCCTGGTTGAGCGGATGCGCGTTCGCCTCGGAGATCACGCCGACGCTCGCCCAGCGCGTGTGGCCCAACACCACGGTGGTGGGCGCGTCGCCCGCCAACGCGCGTCGCAACAGCGCGTCGGCGCGGATCGCGTCGCGCAACACCGCGGTGTTGTCACCGAGCTCGCCGATCTCCGACGCGGCCTTGTACACGAACGACAACGTGCGATCGCCGGCGCGCCGCACCGATCCGGAGCGGAACAGTGGGTCGTTGGCGCGCTGCTCGAGCTCCGCGGTGACCATCGGCGCGTCGAGGTCGAGCGCGGGCTCGTGCACCATGAGGTGCAGACCGGCGGAGTCACGACCGCGCACTTCGAGGCGGTCGAGCGCGGCGAGCGCGACCTGCACCGAGAGATAGGCGTCGAGCGCGCCGGCGTGCAACCACGAGTCGCCAGCGAGATCGGCCACCGCGCGCGCGGTGCCGAGCCGGTCGTGATCGATCGCCCACGCGGCATCGCGTGCAGCTTGCAGCGCGGCATTGACGGCTTCGAGCTCACTCACCCGCGCGCCGACCGCCACCACCCGCGCCGCGATCGTGTCGCGACCCGACGGGTCGGCGAGCAGCGCCTGCACCCCCGGCGCCCCGCGCAGTTCGGTGTCGATGGTGCGCAACCGACGAGCCGCGGCGCGCAGTCGTTCGCTCAGATCCTCACTGCCGTCGAGCGCCGCGAGCGCTTCGTCGACCGCGTGTGCCAACTCGGCGAGGTCGGGAGCGTTTCGCGCTGCCCGGCGGCGAACCACGCCGACGATGCCGCACATGGTGACGAATTTAGGGCGTCGCCGGGAAGGCCCGGCGCGCCGCGTGCTCGACCAGGTCGACGAGGCGCTGGGCGGCCTCATCGGCGTCGTCGGAATCGGCTGCTTCGACCATCACGCGCACCAGCGGCTCGGTACCGGAGGGGCGCACGAGCACCCGACCGTTGGGGCCGAGCTCGTCGTCGATCGCGCTGACTCGGTTCCAGAACACCGCATCCGCGTTCAATCCGCTCGGATCATCGACCTCGACGTTGCGCAGCACCTGCGGCAGCCGCGTCATCACGGAGGTGAGCTCCGAAAGCGAACGGCGGCGGCGCGTCATCGCGTCGAGGAGCAGGATCCCGGTGAGCACGCCGTCGCCGGTGGTGGAGTGCGGCGTGGAAATGATGTGACCCGACTGCTCGCCACCGAGCACGAGGTCGCGGCGTTCGAGCTCGTCGAACACGTTCCGGTCGCCCACGGGTGTTTCGATCAGCTCGATGCCGTACGGCTCGAGTGCTCGACGCAGGCCGAGGTTCGACATCACGGTTGCGACGACCGCGTCGTTGCGCAGCAGCCCGCGGTCGTGCAGATCGATCGCCGCGACGGCCAGCATCTGGTCGCCGTCGACTTCGTCGCCGAGCTCGTCGATCGCGATCACCCGATCGGCGTCGCCGTCGAACGCGAGCCCGGCGCGTGCGCCCGCCGCGAGCACGGCCGCACGGAGCTCCGACGTGTCGGTGGAGCCGCACGCGGCGTTGATGTTGGTGCCATCGGGGGCGGCATGCAACACGTCGACCTCGGCACCCAGCGCTCGCAGGATCGCGGGCGCGGTGCGGAACGCCGCGCCGTTCCCGCAGTCGATCAACACGTGCACACCGTCGAGGCGGCGGCCCTCGAGCGCGCCGACCACGTGCGCGACGTAGTCGTCGAACGCGTTGCGGTGCTCGCTCGCGATGCCGACGCCGACCCCCGCCGCGCCCGTTTCGGGCATCTCGGTGGCGAGGTGGCGGAGCTCGTCTTCGATCTGCACTTCGAGGTGCTCAGGAAGCTTGCGGCCGCCCGGCGCGAACAACTTGATCCCGTTGTCGCCGAATGCATTGTGACTGGCCGAGATCACCGCGGCCGGCGCCCCCCGCTCGTAGGCGAGGTGGGCGACGCCAGGGGTGGGCAGCACGCCGGTGAGCGACACGTCGGCTCCCTCCGCGCACAGGCCCGCAACGAACGCGGCTTCGAGCATCGGGCCCGATCGGCGCGTGTCGCGACCGACGACGAACGCGGTGTTCGTGCCGAGCACGCGCGCGGCGGCGCGGCCCAAGGCCGTGACCAGCTCGACGGTGAGCTCGGTGTTCGCAACACCGCGCACGCCGTCCGTACCGAAACGGAGGGTCATCGTGGTGTGCTCGGGCGCGAGGTGAAGCTCAGCGCTTCGAGTACTGCGGCGCCTTACGGGCCTTCTTGAGCCCGTACTTGCGCCGCTCCTTCTCGCGAGCGTCGCGGGTGAGGAGGCCCGCCTTCTTGAGCGAGGGGCGCGACTCGTCATCGAGATCGACGAGCGCACGCGCGATGCCGAGACGCAGGGCACCGGCCTGGCCACTCACGCCACCGCCGTCGAGCGTGGCGTCGACGTCGTACACCTCAGCCGTCTGCGTGAGCCGCAGGGGCTCGATCGCGATCACGCGGTGCGTGAGAATCGGGAAGTACTGCTCGAACGGGCGACCGTTCACCGTGATGGCGCCGGTGCCGGGACGCAGCCGCACACGGGCGACGGCTTCCTTGCGGCGACCGGTGGTCTGGATCAGAGGCTTGGGCACGAACAGGACTCCTGGCGTTGCGAGGTGTGACGTGGCGTGCGGACTAGGCGGCGGGTTCGGCGCGCTTCGACTGGATGACGAACGGCTTCGGGCCCTGCGCGGCGTGTGGGTGCTCGGCACCGGCGTAGATCTTGAGCTTCTTGATCTGCGCACGGCCGAGACGGGTCTTCGGGAGCATGCCGCGAACGGCGAGGCGCACGACGCGCTCGGGGTCGCGGGCGAGCAGGTGCTCCAGCGATTCCTCGGTGAGACCGCCCGGGTAACCCGAGTGGCGGTAGTAGCGCTTGTCGGCGAGCTTGCGGGCGCTGACGTCGATCTTCGCCGCGTTCACGATGATCACGTGGTCGCCGGTGTCGACGTGCGGGGCATAGATCGGCTTGTGCTTGCCCTTGAGGAGCGTGGCGGCCTGGACGGCGACCTTGCCGAGGACGAGGCCTTCGGCGTCGATCACGTGCCACTCACGCTTGAGGTCGGCGGGCTTGGGGGTGAACGTGCGCAACGGAGTTCCGTATTCTCTTGCGGAAGGAAAGGGGCCGAAGCCAGACAGGGCTTCAGGCGCGACGGATGAATTTAGCCGCCCGAGCCCCGTTCCAGCAATCCGCGCCTCCCCGCCATCAAACCGGCGTCAGCTGGGAGGGTCATAGACGGGTCAACTGACGCCGGTTTGTCGTAGGGCGGGGTGAGCTGGGCCTCCGTGGGACGGGGGTAGCGTCTCCGCGTGGCGACGACCCGAGACCGAGCATTGGCTGTGCTGCTCGACCCGGCGCTAGCGCCGATCGTCGACATGGTGATGTGGTCTCCCGAGCCCGACCGCTACGAAGTGGCGGCGACCGACGGATCGGTGCGCTTCTCCCGCGTCGACGGCCGATTCACCGTCACCTCGGTGGAGGGCGACGACCCGATCGCCGACCAGTCGACCGACCGGCTCGCAGGGTTGGCAGCCGAGCTGGCCGATCCCCACCCCGACCGCCGGGCCAACTCGTACCCGTTCGCGTACGAGCAGGTGGCCCAGTTGTTCGACCACCCTGGGGCGCCGGATCTCTGCGTGATCCACTCCGCGGCCCACAACTGGGAGGACGCCGGCGGGCATCGCGGTGAGCACGGGTCGCTCGGCGTGGTGCAGGCGCGGGCGCCGTTCATCATCGCGGGGGCGGGCGTTCGTGCCGACGGGATCGTGCCGCGGGTCGGCCGCCTGGTCGACGTCGCGCCCACGGTGTGCGCGCTGCTCGGGGTGGCGCCGCGCGCCGACGGCACGTTCCTCGCGGGACAAGACGGCCGCGTGCTCGACGACGTGCTCGACCCGTCGTCCGCGAAGCCGAAGCACGTGGTCGGCTTCCTCCTCGACGGCGCGAACCCGAACGTGCTGCGCGCGCTGGCCGACGCAGGCGACGCGCCCAACATCGCGAGACTGATGGCGATGGGCACCGATTACGGGCACGGCGCGATGTCGGGGCTTCCCACCGTCACCCTCGCCAATCACACGTCGATCCTCACCGGTCGCTACCCCGGCCATCACGGCATCTTGCACAACGCGTGGTTCGATCGCGCGGCTGGCGAGCAGGTGATCACGAACTCGCAGGCCACATGGCCCTGGTCGATGGATCACTGCGCGGACGGCGTGGAGTCGATCCACGACGCGGTGCACCGCACGTGGCCCGACGCGTTCACCGCGTCGGTGAACGAGCCGTGCGACATCGGCGCGACGTACTCCACGTTCGACTTCTTCCGTCGCGGCGAGGTGCCACCGATCCCGGACGACCCGTTCGGCCTCCCCCACGTGACCGAGCGATTCGTGCGTCCGCACAAGGACTACTCGTGGTCGTCGGTCGTCGATCACATGGGCACCGAGCAAGCCGTCGGCATCTGGAGCGGCGAGTATCGCGGCGAGCCGTATCCCACGCCGACGTTCATGTGGTGCAACTTCACGCTCACCGACTCCGCGTTCCACCTCGGCGGACCGCACTCGGAGATCGCCGACGCGTCAGTGCGCGACACCGACGCGCGCCTCGGCGACATCCTCGCGGCGGTCGAGCTCGCCGGCGTGTTCAGCGACACCGCGTTCGTGCTCGTCGCCGACCACGGCATGCAGCAGACCGACCCGACCGTCACCGGCGACTGGGACGTCGCCCTGCGCGACGCCGGCATCCGCTTCCGCGACGAGGGCTACGGCTTCCTCTACCTCGACGAAGACTGACGCGCCACCAACCCTCAACCGGCGTCAATCCACCGCGCCACAGGCGGGTTTTGACGCCAGAACGGGATTGAGGTCCCGTGCCGATGGTCAGATGCTGGTGCCCACGAGGGAGCCGATGCCGTAGGTGACGACGGCGACTGCTGCGCCGATGAGTGCCATGCGCAACCCGGCGCGCCCGGCGTGACGACCTGTGAACACCGACGTCGTGGCGCCGGCCGCGAACAGTGCACTCAATGACAACACGGCCGACACCACGATCGCGGTCGTGCCGCTCGCGAAGAAGAACGGGATGAGCGGGAGCAACGCGCCGAGCCCGAACGCGAGAAACGACGAGATCGCAGCCACCCACGGTGAGCCGAGCTTGGCGGGGTCGAGGCCGAGCTCTTCTCGCGCGAGCGTGTCGAGCGCGACGTCGCCCTTCTCCATGATCGTGGCGACGAGCGCTTTGGCAGCTTCCGGCGTGACCCCCTTGGCGCGATAGATGAGCTCGAGCTCGTCGCGCTCCTCTTCGGGGAACGCGGCGAGCTCTTCCGACTCGATGCGCAACTCGTTCTCGTAGAGCTCGCGTTGCGAACGCACCGAGATCCACTCGCCCGACGCCATCGAAAACGCGCCCGCCACCAACCCTGCGATGCCGGCGAGCACCACGATGCTGTTGTCGTGCGTGCCGCCCGACACGCCCATGACCAACGAGAAATTCGACACGAGCCCGTCGTTCACGCCGAAGACGGCGGCGCGCAACATGCCACCGACGCCAGCATGGTGACGGCCTTCCGACCGCGCGATGCGACCACCCGCCGGGATGCCCTGCATCGCGGCGATGGTGCGACCGGCCGCGGCCTCTTGTTGTGCCATCGCGCTCGTGGCTTCGTCGTCGTCGCGATAGCGATCAGCTTCCGCCGCTTCGGTGCGCAACATGATCGGCAGCACGGCCTCGGTGCCGAAGCGACGCGCGAGGAAGCACAATGCGCGCACGCGGAACGGCGTACGCGGCGGCTTCACCCTCACGTCGGCCGCGCGCAACAACCGCGCCCAGTGCTCCGCATGCCGTGACTCGGACTCGGCGAGTTGGAGGAAGACCGCGCGCCGATCCTCGCTCGCGTACTCCGCAAGCCCGCGATACAACTCGCCGCCCGCGAGCTCGTCTGCGTACATCGCCTGAATTCGATCGAGCCGCTTCTTGTCGAGCCGCTTCTGGTCGGTCACGGATTCCGGCGCCATCGTTCGACGGTACCCGTAGGTGTGCACCAACTGCACCGAAGGTGAGGCTCGCCACAGTGCGACGAATTTCGCCCGCCCGGAGCCTCAGCGAGCAGGTGTGTCCGGGTACCCGACGTCCCACAAGCACAGTCCGCGCGCGGGCGCGACGTCGCGCACCAACTCACGGTCGCACGCGCGCAGGATCTGCAGCACCTCACCCGGCGTGATCTTGCCGAGCCCCACGTTGGCGAGCGTGCCAACGATCGAGCGCACCATCCGCCAGCAGAACGCGCTCGCGCGAATGTCGTAGCGCAGCACGCCGTCGCCGAGGTCGTGCCACGACGAGTCGAACACGCGACGAACGGTCGTTGATCCTTCCGGGCCGCGACGACAGAAGCTCGTGAAGTCGTGGGTACCGAGGAACGGGTCGGCGCCGAGGCGAAGCAACTTCAGGTCGAGCGGCTCGGGCACCCACCACGCGGTGCGCGCCAGGAACGGATCGGCGACCGGCCGGTTGACGATCGTGTAACGGTACGACCGCCACTGCGCCGAGCGACGCGCGTCGAACGAACCGTCGACGACCTCACCTGCTCGCAGCACCACCTCGGGCCCGAGCATCGAGTTCACCGCGCGCAGCACGACATCCACGTCGACGTCGTCGCGCACGTCGTCGGCGATCGGCACGCCGACCACCTGCCCCCACGCGTGCACGCCGGAGTCGGTGCGTCCCGCGCACGTGAGCTTCACCGGACCGCGCAACACTCGCGCCAGCGCGTCGCTCAGCACGCGCTCGACGGTGCGCTGCTCGAGTTGTGTGGCGAACCCGCGAAAGTCGGTGCCGTCGTACGCGACCGTGAGCTTCAAGACGCGAGACGGTGCGAGATTCTCTTTTGCGCTTGGCATCGAAACGTCCGCTGCGCTCGGCTCTGGCACTTCCGCTGCGCTCGGCTCTGGGCCGAACGACAGCTGGCTCACACCAGTTCGATGCGCGCCATGGGCGCGTTGTCACCGGGGCGAGGGCCGAGCTTCAGGATGCGCGTGTAGCCACCGGGA
>JBEVLJ010000156.1:0-13274 GCA_040509195.1 Acidimicrobiia bacterium | reverse complement strand
GTCGTCGCGCACAGCCAGACCCGCCCGCCGATGGCCCTGTCGTGGGGCGAGCTCGCCGAGGCGGTGGCGCGGTGCCGCGCCGGGTTGGTGCGGCTCGGCGTGACGCATGGCGATTGCGTCGTGGCGTACGCGCCCAACGTCCCGGAGACGACGGTCGCGTTCCTCGCCGCCGCGAGCCTCGGCGCGATCTGGTCGTCGTGCGCGCCCGAGTTCGGTACCAAGTCGGTGGTCGATCGCTTCGCCCAGGTGGAGCCGAAGGTGCTGTTCGCGATCGACGGCTATCGCTACGGCACGAAAGACATCGACCGACGCGGCGAGGTGGCGGCGATCCAAGCCGGGTTGCCCACGCTCGAGCACACGGTGCACATCCCGTACCTGTACGCGGGCGCGCCGACGATCGGCGCCGGCGCGAACGGAGGCGCGGCCAACGGCGACTGGCAGACGCTGCTCGCGGAACAGGGTCCGCTCGACTTCGAGATGGTGCCGTTCGACCATCCGCTCTACGTGCTCTACAGCTCCGGCACCACGGGCCTGCCGAAGGCGATCGTGCACGGCCATGGCTCGATGACGCTCGAACATCAGAAGTCGTTGCGTCTCCATCACGATCTCACCGAGGGCGACCGCTTCTGCTGGTTCACCACCACCGGGTGGATGATGTGGAACTTCCTCATGTCGGGGCTGCTCGTCGGTTCGTCGATCGTGCTGTTCGACGGTGACCCGGGTTGGCCCGACCTCGGCACGCTGTGGCGCTTGGCCGCCGACACCGACATCGACGTGCTCGGGGTGAGCGCGTCGTTCATCATGGCGTGTCGGAAGGCGGGCGTGGTGCCGCCGGAGCACCATCTGCGCAGTGTGGGCAGCACCGCGTCACCGCTCCCTCCGGACGGGTTCCGTTGGGTGCACGACGTGGTGGGCGCCGATGTGCAGACCGCGTCGATCAGCGGCGGGACCGACGTGTGCTCGGGGTTCGTGGGTGCGTCGCCGTTGCTGCCCGTGCGCGCGGGCGAGATCAGCGGCCGCATGTTGGGGTGCGCGGTGGAGGCGTTCGATCCCGACGGCACGCCGTGCCCGCCGGGCGTGCAGGGCGAGCTCGTCATCACGAGGCCGATGCCGTCGATGCCAGTCGCGTTCTGGAACGACGATGACGGTTCGAAGCTGCGCAACGCGTACTTCGCCGACTACCCGGGCGTGTGGCGACACGGTGACTGGGTCACCTTCGAAGACGACGGCGCGTGCGTGATCTCCGGGCGGTCCGACGCGACACTCAACCGCGGCGGGGTGCGCCTCGGCACGAGCGACTTCTACGCGGTGGTCGAAGGGCTGCCGGAAGTCGTCGACTCGCTCGTGGTGCATCTCGAGCGTGACGACACCGACGACGTGATGGGGGAGCTGCTGCTCTTCGTCGCGCTCACCCCCGACACCGAGCTCGACGACGACCTGCGCAAGCGGATCGCGGGCGCGCTGCGTTCGGAGCTCTCACCGCGCCACGTGCCCGACGCAGCGCACGCGGTGCCGGTGATCCCGCGCACGTTGTCGGGCAAGAAGCTCGAAGTGCCGGTGAAGCGGATCCTCAACGGCGCGAAGGCCGACGACGTCGCGAGCCGCAGCTCTCTCAGCGACGCCGACTCGCTCACCTGGTTCGAAGAGTTCGCCGCCACCCGCTGACCGCTCTTCTGTTCGAAATTGCGCTGGGATTCCGCGCATATCGCGGAATCCGAACGCAATTTGGGAGAGGAGATCGGGTCAGCGGGCGGGTTCGCCGTGGCCAGCGTTGGGGCGGGAGTGGTCCCAGTAGGCCTTGGGGGATCGGTGGTCGGCGTCGACGCCGCGCGCGTCGAGGATCGCGGCCACGCGCTTGACCGTGTCCTTCTCGGTGCTCAGGTAGGCGTGACCCTCGCCGTCGGGGAGCGGCAGGGCTTCCACGGCCCGTTCCATGAGGTCGTTGTCACCCGCAGGTACGCCATCGCGGTGGATCCAGGTGACGGGCACGGGTGTCGGGATCTCGTCGGCCGGGCCGTCGATCTCCACGAGCACGATCGTGGTGGCGCCCGTGATCGACTCGGCCATCGCGAGTGATGCGGCGAGCCCGGACTCGTCGGCGACGAACAGGTGCCATGCCCGATCCGGCACGACGACCACCTTGCCGCGTGGCCCGACACCGACGACCCCGTCGCCCGGCTGCACGCCGTTCGCCCACGTGGCGCCGGGGCCGTGTCCGTGGAGCACGATCCACATCTCGATGCGGCCGCGCTCGTCGATGCGGCGAATCGTGTAGCGACGGCGAATGGTCGCGTCGCCGTCGGGCACCGTGATCATCACGTCCTGCCCGGGTCCATAGGCGAAGGCATCACCCGCGCCGGTGAGCCAGATCGAACGCAACGAGGGCGTCAGGTCGACGACCTCGTCGACGGTCAACGCCAGATCCACCATCTCCGTCACTGCCATCGAGCGAACGTAGTCAACGTTGGATCAGGCACCCGGAGACCGGGCGGTGAGCCGAAGAACGCAACCGCTACTTGAACCAGATGCGTTGGTACTCGCGGCTCTCGCTGTGGAGGAGGAGGGCGACCAGGGCGCCGTCGAACAGCAGGCTGATGATGGCGGTGGAGGTGAACACGCTGAGGCCGAAGACCGCGAGCAGCATCACGAGCTGGAGCACGGCGCCACCGACGGCGACGGCGTAGCCCCACTTCTTCTCGTTGGCGATGCCGAAGCCGCCGGCACCGAGCAGGACGACGACCGCCAGCACCGCCAAGGTCGAGGTGGCGGGCAATCCGAAGATCAGCCCGAACACGGCGTCGATGTAACAGAGGAACGTTGCAATCACGAGCGTCTGCGGCTGGAAGTGATTGACGAACTTCAAGTTGTTCACGGGGACATTCTTGTCGATGCAGCAGTGGGGTCGGGCATCACGACCCGTGAACGGAGTTGGCCGCACGCGGCGTCGATGTCGGTGCCCCGATTCCGGCGGATGGTGGCAGTGATGCCCCGTTCGGCGAGCCGGTCGGCGAACAGCCGCAGGCGAGGTGGGGTGGGCGCGGCGCCGCTGGCGAATCCGGCCGTCGGGTTGAGCGGGATGAGGTTCACGTGCGCGCCACCCGCACCAGGGAACGAGTGGAGCAGGTCGCCAAGGGCGTTGGCCTGATCAGGGCGGTCGTTCACGCCCGCGATGCACGCGTACTCGAACGTGATGCGACGGCCGTGGGCGCCGGCGAAGTCGGCGGCGGCGTCGAGCACGTCGGCGATGGGGTAGCGGTGGTTGAGCGGCACGAGGGTGTTGCGCAGCGCGTCGTCGGGCGCGTGCAGCGAGACCGCCAGCGTCACGGGCAGTCGCTCGGCCGCAAGTCGCTTGATGCCGGGGACGACGCCGACCGTGCTCACGGTGATGCGGCGTGCGGAGATCCCGAAATCGTCGTGCAGTCGCTCGACCGCTGCCCAGGTGTTGTCGTAGTTCGCGAGCGGTTCGCCCATGCCCATGAACACGACGTTGCCGACGCGGTCGGGCGAGACGTGCTGCGCGCGCACGACCTGCTCGACGATCTCCGCGGCGGTCAGGTGGCGCTCGAAGCCGGCCTGTCCCGTCGCACAGAACGTGCAGCCCATCGCGCAGCCGGCCTGCGACGACACGCACACCGTTGCCCGATTCGGCGAACGCATCAGCACGGTCTCCACCTGCGCGCCATCGGTGACGCTCGACCACAACCACTTGGTGGTCATCTCGTCCGCTGCGGTCTGCAATGTCGCGACGTCGAGCGACAGCGGGAGCGCGTCGGCGAGTCGATCGCGCAGGGCGCGCGGAAGCGACGTGGCGTCGTCGAGCGGGCGACTCGAGAGCAGCGCGTCCCAGGTCTGCTGGGCGCGGTACTTGGGCTCGCCCCATTCGGCGACGAGCGCGTCGATGTCGGCACGCGTCGCGCCGTAGCGCGTGAGGGGCGTCGGCTCGGTCACGGCGTGGCCCCCACGGTCAGACCGTACGCGCGGTCGACGCGGTGGTCCGTGAAGCCGAGCGCGCGGTACAAGCCGACGGCGGGCTCGTTGTCGCCGTCGACGTAGAGCATGCCGACGGTGATGCCGCGCTCGGCCAGCGACTCGAGCCCCCCAGTGGTGAGCGCGCGTCCGAGGCCGCGGCCGTGCCAGCGCGGGTCGGCGCCGATCACGTAGATCTCGCCGAGTGCGTTCGGTTCACGGGGCAGGTCGGCAGGATGCACCTTCGTCCAGCAGAACCCGGCGAGCCCATCAGCGTCGAACGCGAGCAGGAACCCCGCGGGATCGAACCACGGTTCACGTTCGCGCTCGAGGATCGTGTCGACCGTCCAGTTGCCCTGCTCGGGATGGCCGACGAACGCGCGGTTGTTCACTGCAACCCACGCGGCTTCGTCGCGGCCCACCTCGAAGTCGCGGACGCTCACGTCGTCGGGCCACTTCGCGGGTGACGGCAACGGAAGGGGCACGCGCAGTTGGAGCAGGTCACGTTCGTGGTCGAAGCCGGCCTCGAGTGCGAGGGTGTCGACCCGCGCCGCCGTGCCGTGCATCCACCAGGTCACGTGCCCGCCACCGTGCTGGGCGACGGTGTCGAGCGCCTGGTCGACGAGCCCACGAAGTGCGCCGTCGTCGGGATCGATCGACGCAACCTCGAGCGACCACTCCTCGGCGTGGTGGCGCGCGAGGTGCGCGGCGGCGCTGCCACTCGGACCGTCGCCCGCGAACAGTGCGAAGTGGTCGTGCTCGGCGAGGCCGTCGAGTGCCGACCAGGTCTCGTCGCCGAACGGCGACACGCCGTCGCGCGCTTCGATGGCGTCGGCGAGGGCGTGCAGCGCGGCCGCGTCGTCAGCGGTGGGCGTGCGCACGACGCGAACGGTGGTCATCGAACGAGGGTAGGACGCTCGACGGGAGGGGCTCGGATAGGTTGCGGTCATGCGGGTCGAGCGGTACGAGCCGGGTGTGCCGGCGTGGATCGACATCGGTGTGGCCGACCAGCAAGTCGCGGTCGACTTCTACGGAGCGCTCTTCGGGTGGGATGTCGCGCCGAGCCCCGACGAAGCGGGCGGATACCGCATCGCGATGGTCGGCGACGCCGCCGTCGCGGGCATCGGCCCCCAACAGAGTCCGGGACCGCCGTGGTGGGCCACGTACGTGAGTGTCGAGCAGGTCGAAGCCACGGTGGCGAGCGTGGTCGAACACGGCGGACAGGTGGTCGTCGATGCGACCGACGTGATGAGCGCCGGCCGCATGGCGGGGTTCCTCGACCCCCAAGGTGCAGTGTTCGCGGTGTGGCAGTCGAACGAGTTCCCGGGCGCGCAGCTCGTGAACGAGCCCGGCACGTACTCGTGGAGCGAGCTCGTCACCACCGACGTCGACGCGGCCAAGCGGTTCTACGGCGCGGTGTTCGGCTGGACGTTCGACACCCATGGCGACGGTGCCGACGCGTACACCGAGTTCAAGGTGGGTGGGCGCAACGTCGGCGGCATGATGCACATGCCGTCAGACATGCCGGAGCACGTGCCGTGCCACTGGGCCGTGTACTTCTCGGTGGAAGACGCCGACGCCGCGGTCGCGCGGGTGCAGGCGCTCGGCGGCCAGGTCGTGATGGCGCCGCGCGACATCGAGCCCGGTCGCTTCGCGGTCGTCGCGGATCCAACGGGTGGCGTGTTCAACGTGATCACCATCACCGACACACCGAACTGACAGGTCGACGCGCGCATGGCCCGGCCCCGAGGCGCGCGTGCGCGCGCGACCGAAGTGGTGGAGCGGCTGGCCAAGGAGTACCCGGGCGCCGAGTGCGAGTTGATCCACGACTCGCCGTTCCAACTGCTGACCGCGACGATCTTGTCGGCGCAGACCACCGACCAGAACGTCAACAAGGTCACGCCCGCGCTGTTCGCGCGCTATCCCACCGCGAGCGATCTCGCCCATGCCGACCCGAGTGACGTGGAGGCACTGATCCACTCCACCGGGTTCTTCCGGTCGAAGGCGAAGAACATCATGGGCATGGCGCGCGCGCTCGACGACGAGTACGACGGCGAGGTGCCCACCGCACTCGAAGACCTCGTGAAGCTGCCCGGCGTCGGACGCAAGACGGCGAACGTGGTGCGTTCGGTCGCGTTCGACCTCCCAGGCCTGCCGGTCGACACGCACGTCGGTCGACTGTCGCGCCGGTTGAAGCTCACGAACGAGACCGACCCGGTGAAAGCCGAGCTCGATCTCAACGGTCTCGTCGAGCCGGAGGAACGCGGGCGGTTCAGCCTGCGCCTCATCCTGCACGGACGGCGGGTGTGCTTCGCCCGCACTCCCAACTGCGCTGCATGCGTGCTGCTCGACCTGTGTCCGTCCGCCATCCCTTTGCAGTCGCTCGCTGATTGACACGGCTTCTGCGACGATCTGGACACGCTCGCTTCTGGCGGCCCTACGCTCCTTCGTCGCTTCGGAGCCGCTGTGTCATCAGGTGGTCTCGAGTGAGCGCGCGGCGCGAGCGATCGCGCGGCGCGCGCTGATCAGCGAACGCTCGGCGAGGTCGACGTCGTTGCTCACGGCCGAGTCGGCGCTGTTGCGGTAGCGGTCGCCGACCGCTTCGACCCGCCTCGCGAGCTCCTCGAGCTGCGCGCCGATGGTCGAGAGCTCTGCGATGTCGGAGGATGCCATCGGGTCAGCCTCGCAGGTTGCGGGCCACCGAATCGGACCCGGATCGAAAAGGGTCACGGTTACGATGATTCACACTGTGCTCACACGACTCGATCTCCGCGGCCTCACCGATGTGACGGCGGCGGTGCCGGCGCTCCCGGCCGACGACCAGCCCCGCGACGTGGCGCGCGAGATCATCGCTGAGGTGCGATCGCGCGGCGATGCTGCGCTGCGAGAGCTCACCGAGCGCTTCGATGGGTGCGCGCTCGACGAGCTCCGAGTGTCACCTGCGACGATGGTCGATGCCCTTGCTCGCGCGGAGCCGGCGTTCCGCGGCGCGCTCGCCGAAGCGGAGCGGCGCATTCGTCGCTATCACGAGGCCCAGCTCCACGAGGCCCCGCGCCTCGATGCCGGGGGCGTGGTGCTCGAAGAGCGCATCCTCCCCGTCGACCGCGCCGGTTGCTACATCCCTGGCGGTCGCGCCGCGTACCCCTCGACGGTGCTGATGACGGCGATCCCGGCGCAGGTGGCGGGCGTGCGCGAGGTGGTGCTGTGCGCGCCCCCCGGCCCCGACGGCGAGATCGCGTCGGCCACGCTCGCCGCGGCAGCCCACGTCGGTGTCGACGAGGTGTACCGGGTCGGTGGTGCGCAGGCGATCGCCGCGCTCGCCTACGGCACCGAGTCGATCCGTCGCGTCGACGTCATCGTCGGACCGGGCAACGCCTATGTCGCGGCGGCCAAACGCGAAGTCATCGGCGCGGTGGGTATCGACGCGCTCGCGGGACCGTCGGAGGTGGTGGTGGTCGCCGACGCGACCGCGCCGCCCGAACTCGTGGCCGCCGATCTGATCGCCCAAGCCGAGCACGGCCCGGGCGGCACGGCGGTGCTCGTCACGTGGGAACCGGCGCTGATCGACGCGGTCGACCGTGCGATCGTCGAACAGCTGCGCGACAGCCCGCGCACGGTGGAGATCGAGGCCACGCTGCTCGAGGGTGGGCGCGCCGTGCTCGTCGACGGGCCGGTCGCCGCGATGGAAGTGGTCAACGAGATCGCGCCCGAGCACCTCCAGCTCATGACGGCGGACCCGGACGAATTGCTGGCGCGTGTGCGCAACGCCGGCGCGGTGTTCCTCGGCGCGGCCACGCCGGTTGCGCTCGGTGACTACGTCGCCGGGGTGAACCACGTGCTGCCGACCGGACGCACCGCGCGCTTCGCGAGCGCGCTGCGCGTCGACACGTTCCGCAAGCACATGCACGTCGTGCGCGCGAGCGACCAAGGAGTCGCGGCGCTCGCCGAGCACGTCGAAGCGCTCGCGGAGGTTGAGGGTCTGGTGGGACACGCGCGCAGCGTGTCGCTACGACGCGGTGGTCCCGTGCCGGTCGGCGATCCAGCTGATGACGCGCGATGAGTGATCCGGTCGCGCCGCGCGACGATCTCGCCGCGCTTGTGGGATACCACTCGCCGCAACTCGACGTGTCGGTGCGGCTCAACACCAACGAGAGCCCATTCGAGCCGCCGCTCGAGTTCGTCGATCGTTGGCTCGACGAGCTGCGCAGCACGTCACTCAATCGCTATCCCGATCGCGACGCGCGTGAGCTGCGCGACGCCCTGGGCAAGCACCTCGGGCAACCGGCTGAACGGCTGTTCTGCGCCAACGGTTCCAACGAGGTGTTGCAGACGCTGCTGCTCACCTACGGCGGTCAGGGTCGGAAGGTGCTCACGTTCGAGCCCACGTACGCGCTGCACTCGCACATCGCCAACATCACGGGCACCGACGTGGTGCACGGCACCCGTCGCGACGACTTCACCATCGATCCCGACGCCGCGGTGGCCCTGATCGGCGAGGTGCAGCCCACGATCACGTTCGTGTGCAGCCCGAACAACCCGTCGGGCACGGTCGAGCCCGATGCCACGCTCGACGCGATCCTCGAGGTCGCGCCGGGCCTCGTGGTGGTTGACGAGGCGTACGGCGAGTTCGCGCCGCGGAGCGCGATCGGGCGCGTCGACGACGACGGTCGCCTCGTGGTGGTGCGCACGTACTCCAAGGTCTGGTCGATGGCGGCGTTGCGCCTCGGCTTCGCGGTGGCACCCCCGTGGCTGGTGGAGCAGCTCGAGCAGGTGGTGCTGCCGTACCACCTCGACGTGCCCACGCAGATCGCCGGTCGCGTCGCGCTCGACTGGAGCGACGCCATGGGCGCGCGTGTCGAGCAGCTCGTCGCCGAGCGCGAGCGGGTGCAGCGCGTGCTGGTCGACGTCGACGGTCTCATCGCATATCCGTCGGGCGCCAATTTCGTGTTGTTCCGCGTCGACGGCAACGCGCGCGCGGTGTGGCAGGCCATGGTGAACCGTGGGGTGTTGGTGCGCGACTTCTCGAGCAACCCCAACACCGAGGCGTGCTTGCGCATCACCATCGGCACCCCTGAGGAGAACGATCAGTTCCTCGACGCGCTGCGCGCGTCGATCGACGAGAGGCTCACGTGATGGCGCGCACCGCGACCAGGCACCGCGAAACGAACGAGACCACCATCGACCTCGTGCTCGACGTCGACGGCCGCGGCAACGCGAGCGCGTCGACCGGCATCCCCTTCTTCGATCACATGCTCGAGCAGTTGGGGAAGCACGGCGGCTTCGACCTCACCATCGAAGCGAAGGGTGACCTCGAGATCGATCTGCACCACACCGTGGAAGACGTCGGGATCGTGTTCGGCGGCGCGCTCGCGGAGGCGTTGGGCGACAAGGCCGGCGTGCGTCGATTCGCCAACTCGTTGGTGCCGCTCGACGAAGCGCTCGTGCAGGTGGCGCTCGATCTCTCGGGCCGGCCGTTCCTCGTGTACGACGTGGATCCGGTGTCGGAGTGGATCGGCACGTTCGATCCGCAGCTCTGCGAGGAGTTCTGGCGCGCGTTCGCGCAGGGTGCCGGCATCACGCTGCACATCCGGTCGCTGTCGGGCAAGAACGGCCACCACGTCATCGAAGCGTCGTTCAAGGGAGTGGCGCGCGCGTTGCGCGATGCCGTGCGCGTCGAAGGCGCGGGTGTGCCGTCGACCAAAGGCACGCTCTGAGCGTGAGCAGCGCATTCGAGCTGTATCCCGCCATCGATCTGCGCGACGGTCACGCGGTCCGGCTGTACCAGGGCGACTACGCGCAGGAAACGGTGTACGACGCCGATCCCGTGCGCGTGGCGCGTGAGTTCGAAGCGGCGGGTGCGCGCTGGATCCACGTCGTCGATCTCGACGCGGCGCGCAGCGGCACCGCCACGAACCTCGGCGTGATCGAAGCCATCTGCTCCGCGGTGTCGTGCCGCGTGCAGTCGGGTGGGGGAGTGCGCTCGGTCGAAGCGGCGGGGAACCTGCTGCACGCGGGTGTCGCGCGCGTCGTCGTCGGCACCGCGGCGATCGAGCAACCGGAGCTCGTCGAGGAGATCGGCGGACTGCACCCGGGCGCGGTCGCGGTCGGGCTCGACGCGCGCGGGATGGAGGTCGCGGTGCGCGGGTGGATGCAGGGATCCGGTGCCGACCTGGTCGCGACCGCTCGTCGCTTCGACGTGCCTGAGGTCGCGGCGTTGGTCGTCACGTCGATCGCGGTCGACGGCACCCTGGAGGGCTCCGACCTCGAGCAACTGCGGGTGGTGCTCGGTGCCACGTCGGTGCCCCTCGTCGCGAGCGGTGGTGTCGGCACGCTCGACGACCTCCGTGCCTTGGCCGAGATGAGATCGGGCGATCGCGCGCTGGCCGGTGTCATCGTGGGCAAGGCGCTCTACGAGGGTCGCTTCACCGTGGCCGACGCGCTGGCCGCGATCGGCTGAAGTGGGCGGCTGACGGAGCGCTGTCGCTCGGGCCGTGAGTGGGGTACGGTCTCGGGGTGGCCCGGGTCGGGCCACGTCTCGCAATCCATCGGTTCACCTACGAGGTCGGTTCCCGCTGGGTACGGCCTCGGATCGGGGGTCGGCATGGGTCAAGCGGCCATGGGGCAAGCCTTTGGCGAGCAGGTGATCGGCGAGGGCTTCTTCCGCCGATACCGGGAGCTCCTCGATGCGGAAGACGCGGCGTTCGATGATCTCGAACACGCCTACGAAGAGGGCGAACGCGCCCGCTTCGACCTCGACCTCGCGGCGTGGCACACCAGTCGCGAGCGCCGCGCCGCCTTCCTCGAGCGGCATCAGATCGACCTCACCGCCGGTTAGCGGGTGAGGGTGTCGATCTGCGCGGTCGCGAGGGCGACGAGTGGATCGGTGCGACCCACGAAGTAGTGACTCGCGCCCGTGACGGTCTCGACCCGGGTGTTGGTCCACGCCTGTACGGTCGCGGCCACGGATGGCGTGTCGATCACCGTGTCGCGGTCGGCGAGCGCCACGAGCTTCGGTCGTGCGTCGGCGGCGACCGCGGAGAAGTCGGGCACGATGCGCAGTGGCGGCGCGATGGCGAACCACGCGGCGATGCGGTCGACGACGGTGGCGAGCGCGAGATCGCCGCCGAACGACCAGCCCGCGAGCAGGAGCGGGATCGACGGGTCGATCTCGCGGTCGAGGCGCTCGATGGCGGCGATCACGTCGAGTCGCTCGCCGCGCCCGTCGTCGTGCGTGCCGTGGCTCTCGCCGACGCCGCGGAAGTTGAACCGCAACACGGCGGCGCCCGCGAGCGGCAATGCGTCGAACAGCGCGCCGATCACGATGGAGCGCATGGTGCCGCCGGCCTGCGGGTGCGGATGGCAGAGCACGGTGGCGGCGCGCACCGGGCCGTCGGGGCGCGCGAGCTCGGCTTCGAGTGTGAGCCCGTCGCTCGTGGAGCACGACGTGGGCTCCACCCGAGCGCTCATCGTGAACGCCTCATTCGACGATGCCGAGCTGCTCGAGGAGGAATGCGTACACGAACGACTCGTCGCGCCACGCGTCGTAGCGACCGGATGGACCGGAGTGCCCGGCGCCCATCTCCATCTTCAACACGAGCAGTTGGTCGTCGGTCTTCGTGGCGCGCAGCTTGGCCACCCACTTGGCCGGTTCCCAGTACTGCACGCGCGGGTCGTTGAGACCGCCGGTCACCAACATGGCGGGGTAGTCCTTCGCCTCCACGTTGTCGTAGGGCGAGTACGACTTCATGTAGTCGTAGAGCGCCGGATCGTGCACCGGGTCGCCCCACTCCTCCCACTCGGTCACGGTGAGCGGCAAGGTCTCGTCGAGGATGGTGGTGAGGCAGTCGACGAACGGCACCTCGGCGACGATGGCGCGGAAGCGCTCGGGTGCGAGGTTGGCGACCGCGCCCATCAACAGGCCGCCCGCGCTGCCGCCGCGTGCCGCGAGTCGATCGGACGCGGTGATCCCCTCGTCGACGAGGTGCTGCGCGGCAGCGACGAAATCGGTGAACGTGTTGGTCTTGGCGAAGAACTTGCCCTGCTCGTACCACTGACGGCCGAGCTCGCCGCCGCCGCGCACGTGAGCGATCGCGAACACCACGCCGCGGTCGAGGAGGCTGACGCGCGCGCTCGAGAACGTCGGGTCGATCGAAACCTCGTACGAGCCGTACCCGTAGAGCAGGGTCGGGTTGCCGCCGTCGACGCGCCAATCGCGTCGCCACACGACGGAGATGGGCACGCGGGTGCCATCGGCGGCGGTGGCCCAGTGCCGTGCAGTGTCGTACGCCGACGGGTCGTATCCGATGACCGGCTGTTGCTTCACGAGGAGCGAGGTGCGGGCGACGGGGTCGTAGTCGTACGACGACGTCGGCATCACCAACGACGTGAAGCCGTAGCGCAACACCGACGTGTCGTACTCGGGGTTGGCGCCCATCCAGGTGGAGCCCACGTCGTCGCGCGCGGCCACGACGTGATCGTCGGTCACGTGCCCGTCAGCATCGAACTCGAGGATGCGGAGTCGTTCGTGCGCTTCGGCGCGCTCCGACACCACGAGGCGATCGACGAACGCGTCGGCGTCTTCCAGTCGCACGTCGTCGCGGTGCGCGATGACGGTGGTCCAGTGCTCGCGTCCCGGCGTGGCGCGGTCGGTGACCGCGAGCGAGAAGTTCTCGTCGCCGTCGCGATTGGTGAGCACGAACAGCCGATCGCCGCCTGCGCTCACGTGGTGCTCGACGTGGTACTCGTGGCCCTGTTCGCGCGGCTCGACGATCGTGGCCGGCGCGGTCGGGTCGTCGGCGTCGACGAGGAACACCTCGCTCGTCACCTTCGACGCGACGGTCACCACGAGGAGTCGTCCGGTGCGCGCGCGGCCGACGGCGACGAAGAAGCGGTCGTCGTCTTCTTGGTGCACGAGCACGTCGTCGCCGGCGGGCGTGCCGACGGCGTGACGCCACACCTGCCACGGTCGCATGCTCTCGTCGGGACGCGTGAACAGCACGGTGCGGTTGTCGTTGGCCCAGGCCACGCCGTAGTAGGTGTCGGGAACGACGTCGGGGAGGTCGGCGCCGGAGGTCAGGTCGCGGAAGCGGAGCTCGTAGCGCTCGCCGCCGGTGGTGTCGACGGTGTATGCCGCGAGCCGTTGGTCGGGACTGATCGCGAGATCGCCCACCGCGAAGTAGTCGTGGCCCTCGGCGAGCTCGTTCTCGTCGAGCACGACTTCTTCGCCGTCGGTCGACCCGGGCGCGGCGAAGGGATCGGGCAGATCCGCCATGCGTGCATCGCCGGTCGCGGCGCGCCGTCGGCAGTGC